>JANYHP010000528.1 GCA_025359005.1 Hyphomicrobiaceae bacterium
TGCGAACGATCGCGCTCACGTTCAAGGATCGCCTGCCTTTGATGGCCAATATGGTCGAGGGCGGCCTTACGCCAATCCAGAACACCGCGGCGCTGGATGCGCTCGGCTTCTCACTGGTGATCTTTCCCGGCGGGATCGTGCGTGCGATGGCGCATGCGGCGCAAGCCTTCTACCAAACGCTGCACCGGGACGGCACCACGGACGGCTTCCGCAATCGCATGTTCGATTTCGACGGGCTCAACCGCATCGTCGGCACGCCTGAGATGATCGCGCTCGGCAAAACATACGAGGCTTCAAAGTGACGCCATCTGCTGTTCTCGATCCTGTCACTTTTGCGATCCTTACCGGCCGTCTCGAGCAAATCGCGGACGAGATGGATGCGACGCTTTATCGATCCGCATTCAATCCTATCATTGCGGAGGCGCGCGACGCTTGTCACGGCCTCTATCATGCGGAAACCGGCGCCACGATGGTGCAGGGCGCCAAGGGGCTGCCGATCTTCGTCGGGGCCATGGCCTTCGCGGTCAAGGCGGTCATCGACAAGGTCGCGGTCTCCAAGGATCTTGTCGAAGGCGACACCTTCATCTTCAACGACCCCTATGCGGGCGGCACGCATCTCAACGATTTTCGTCTCGTGCGCCCGCTGATGCGGCGGGGCAAAATATTCGGCTGGCTGGCGTCTGTCGGTCATTGGCTCGACATCGGCGGCAATGTGCCGGGGGGGTACAATCCGCGTGCTACAGAATGCTTCCAGGAGGGCGTCATGTTTCCGCCGGTGCGGCTTTACCGCGCGGGCACGCTGCAACAGGACATCGTCGACATCCTGCAGGCCAATACGCGGGTGCCGCGCTCGAACTGGGGCGATCTCAATGGCCAACTGAATGCGCTCGATCTCGGTGAACGACGATTTCATGCGCTGCTCGACGAATACGGCGATGCTGTCGTCACCGCGGCTCTGGATGCGTCGTCGGCCCGCGCCGAAGCCCTGATGCGGGAGAGCATCGCGTCGCTGCCCGATGGCATCTATACCTTCGAGGATTATCTGGACAACGATGGCATCGTCGACGAACCGCTGACCATCGCGTTGGACCTCACCGTTGCCGGCGACCGGCTGACCCTTGATTTCTCCCGCTCGTCGCCACCCTGCCAAGGTCCCGTCAATATCGCGCGGTCAACGGCCGTTGCCGCGTGCTACGTCGCGCTCAAACATGTGTTTCCGGCGGTGCCTGCCAATGCGGGCTGTCTGCGACCGATCCAGTTCGACATTCCCGCGACCACGTTCCTCGGCGTTTCGGCGCCGCGTCCGGTGGCTGGCTACACCGAGGCCATCCTGCGTATGATCGGCGTCGTCTTCGGGGCCATCGCCCAGGCCGATCCAGCGCGCGCCACGGCGGCGCCGTTCGGAACGATCAATGCACTTTCCCTCAGCGGCCATCGCGCGAACGGCGAACGCTGGGTGATGTTCTCATTCTTCGGCGGCGGGCTTGGTGGAAATCCGCAGTCCGACGGTCTCAACCACGCGAACAATCCGATCTCCACGGCGACGATGCCACCGGTCGAAATCCTCGAGGCGTCCTATCCGGTGATGTTCACGCAGTGGGCGCTGCGGCCCGACAGTGCCGGTGCGGGGTGCCATCGCGGCGGGCTCGGCGCGATCTATGAAATCGAGGCGTTGGGGCCGGGCGGAGCGGAAGTCTCGCTGCTCGGCGAGCGCGGACGCTTCGCGCCATTTGGCGTCGCTGGCGGGAGCGCTGCGCACCTCAACCAGTTCACCTGGGACAGCGATGACGGGCCGCAGCATCCGCCCATGGCCTCGAAGGTCACGGGCGTCAGCATCAAGGCGGGACAGCGCGTGCGGCTGGAAACGCCGGGCGGCGGCGGTTGGGGCGATCCGGCCACGCGCCGCGCCGAGATGATCGCGAGCGATGTGAAGCGCGGGTTCGTCAGTGCGCCGATGGCACAGGGAGTTCGCCGATGAGCCGACCGAAGTCCGCGCTTGTCGGGGTCGATGTCGGCGGCACCTTCACCGATCTCGCATTTTTCGACGAAGCGACTGGCCAATTCCGCACCGCCAAGGTGCCATCCAATCGCGGCGATGAAGCAACCGGGTTCATCACGGGCCTGACGCGCCTCGGGGCGATCGACGCGCTGGCCGCGATCATCCACGGCACCACGGTCGGCACCAACGCACTGTTGGAACGCAAGGGCGCGAAGATCGGCATCATCACGACGCCCGGCTTTCGCGACACGCTGGAAATGCGCAGGCGCGACAGGCCGCACACCTGGGGGCTGTGGGGCGACTTCACGCCGATCGCCACCCGCGAAATGCGCCTTGAAGTGCCGGAGCGAACGCTCGCCGACGGCACAGTGCGGACACCGGTCGATGTCGAAGCCGTCAAGGCCGCGGCACTAGACCTGCTCGCTGAAGGCGCCGAAGCGCTCGCCATCGTGTTCGTCAATGCCTACGCAAATCCGAGCAACGAACAGGCCGCTTATCTCGCCGCACGGTCGGTGTGGCCCAATGCGCACGTCGCGCATTCGGCGCAGATCCTGCCGGAAATCCGCGAATTCGAGCGAACGTCGACAACCGCGATCAATGCCTATCTGCAGCCGGTCGTCGGCAGCTATCTCAGCAAGCTCGAAGACGAGCTTGCCGCGCGGCGATTCGCGGGCACATTCCATATCGTGCAGTCCAATGGCGGCGTGATGTCCACCGCGGCGGCGCGGCAATTTCCGGTCCGCACAGCGTTGTCGGGTCCGGCCGCGGGCGTGATCGCCGCTACCGAGATCGCGCGCGTGGCGGGCTTCTCAGATGTGGTGACAGCCGATCTTGGAGGCACCTCGTTCGATGTATCGCTGGTGGCGGGCGGAAAGCCGGCCCTTGCGGCGCAAACGACGATCGACTTCGGACTGGTCGTGCGCACGCCGATGATCGAAATCACGACCATCGGGGCGGGCGGCGGTTCGATCGCGCATGTCGACGCCGGCGGCCTGCTGGGCGTTGGCCCGGAAAGCGCCGGCTCGCGGCCCGGCCCGGTTGCCTACGGGCAAGGCAACAGCCGCCCCACGCTGACGGACGCCAACATCGTGCTCGGCCGCATCAATGCCGAGAAGCCCATTGGTGGTGGCCTGTCACGGCTCGACGTGGAGGCGGCGCGTCACGCCATCGATCTGCATGTCGCCACGCCGCTCGGCCTCAGCCCCGAAGCGGGGGCCGAGGCCATCGTGCGGGTCGCAAATGCCAGGATGGCCGGTGCGATCCGCCTTGTGTCCATCGAGCGGGGCTTCGACCCGGCACGCTTCAGTGCCGTCCCATTCGGCGGCGGCGGTGCGTTGCACGTCGGCGCGCTGCTCAAAGATGTCGGCTTGAAATCTGCGCTGGTGCCACGATACCCCGGCATCACATCGGCGCTTGGCTGCATCATCGCCGACACGCGCTATGACACCGTCACCACCATCAACCTCGCTCTCGACGATCTGGACGCATCGTCGCTGGACGTGCGCATGATGAAAACTGGCCGCGCTGCCTATGCCGTCGTCGCCGAATCTGGCCTCACGGTCACCGGCATCGATGTCGCCTACGAACTCGACATGCACTACCAGGGCCAAACGCATACAGTCTGTGTGGCACTGCCGGTGACGCTGGCGGCGAACGGCACGTCGATCACTCCAGCACTGACCGCGGCCATCATCCGCGAGGCGTTTGAAAGCGCATATAGCCGCGCCTTCTCGCGGCTGCTGCCGGGCATCCCCGTGCGCATCGTCAATGTGCGGACCACGGCGACCGGCCGTCGTCCAGCGTTTGCCCTCAAGGCATTGGCACCGCCGAAATCGGCGAGCATGGATGCCGCGCGGCGGCCCTCGCGACGCGTCTGGTTCGATGGCGGCTGGCGCGAGGCGACGATCTGGAGCCGGCTCGAGCTGCCGGTCGGAGCGCTCATCGAGGGGCCGGCCATTCTCGAACAACCCGACGCCACGACGGTCATCGATCCCGGCCTGCGAGGCACCGTCGATGCATTCGGCAATCTCGTCGTGGAGCGGCACTGATGGCGCATACTCCGATCGACCTCCGCACGACGGCGCTGCTGCTTGCCGATCTGCAGAACGACTTCATCGATCCGAGGGGCGCTTACGCCCGCGGCGGACAATCGGCGCCGGAGATTGTCGCGTTGCCGCACCGCATCAAGCCGCTTGCCGATCTCATGCGGGCAAGGGGCGCGGTGATCATTGCGACGCAATTCACCTTGGTACCTGGACGCGGCGGCGACCCGATCATCTCGCCGCATCTCAAACGCTTGCGGCCTTTCCTGAGGGCGGGGGACTTCGCGCCGGGCAGCTGGGGGAATGCAACCGTCGACGCGTTGCAGCCGGTCGATATCGTGGTGGAGAAAGTGGCCTACTCCGCATTCTACATGTCGCGGCTCGAGTGGGTTCTGCGCAAGATCGGCATTACTCAATTGCTGGTGGCGGGCATCGTGACCAACGGCGGCGTTGCGTCGACGGTGCGCGACGCGCATGTGCGCGACATCGACACCATCGTGCTGGAGGACGGCTGCGCCGCGTTCTCACCGGCCGTGCATGCCACAGCCATCGATGCCTTGCGTCCGGTCGGGCGTGTCGCCACCATTGCGGAGATTCTCGCGGACGTGGAGGCCGCATGAACGCGCGCACGCTGTTCGACAAGATCTGGGATGATCACGTCGTGGCCACGCGCGACGACGGGGAAGCCTTGCTGTGGGTCGATCGGCATTTCGTTCACGAAGGGTCACACCACGCCTTCCGCACGCTCGATGACCGCACGGCGACGGTTGCCGAGCCGGCCCTTACGTTCGGTGTTGCCGATCATTACGTGCCGACGCTTGGGCGCCCGATGATCGTCAACCAGGACATTGCGGGCATGATCGACCGGCTGTCCGCCAATGCGCGGAAGCATCGCTTCAGGCTGTTCGATCTCGCCGATCCCAATCAAGGTATCGTGCACGTCGTCGGGCCGGAACTGGGATTGACGCTGCCCGGACTGCTGATCGTCTGCGGCGATAGCCATACGTCCACGCATGGTGCGTTCGGGGCCTACGCTTTCGGCATCGGTGCTTCCGAAGTCGCGCATGTATTGACGACGCAGACCCTCTGGCAACGCAAGCCGAAGCGCATGCGCATCACAATCAACGGCACGCTCGGGCCGCACGTCAGCGCCAAGGACTTGGCCTTGTCTGTCATCGTCGCGGTCGGAGCCAACGGCGCGCACGGCTACGCCCTTGAATATGCCGGTCGAGCGATCGTCGCGCTCTCGATGGAGGGGCGGATGACCCTGTGCAACATGTCGATCGAAGCTGGCGCCCGTTGCGCCGTCATTGCGCCCGACGAGGCGACATTCGCCTGGCTGCGCGATCGCACATACGCGCCGTCGGGGCCGGCGTTCGAGACGGCCATGGCACACTGGCGCACGCTTGCGACCGATGCGGGCGCACGCTTCGAGCGCGAGTTGGCGCTTGATGCAACCGACATCGCGCCCATGGTCACCTGGGGTACGAGCCCCGACGACGCACTGCCCATAAACGCCTTGGTCCCGATCGATGCGCGTGCCGAAAAACTCGCCTACATGGGGCTGACACCTGGCATGCCGCTTGCCGACATCGCGATCGACCGTGCGTTTATCGGCTCGTGCACCAACGGCCGGCTTGATGACCTGCGCGCTGCTGCTGCTGTTTTACGGGGGCGTTCGGCGCGCGTGCCGGGATTGGTGTCGCCCGGCTCCAGCGCCGTGAAACGCGCCGCCGAAGCCGAAGGCCTCGACCGCGTTTTCATAGCCGCGGGCCTTACCTGGGCCGCATCCGGGTGTTCGATGTGCGTCGGCATGAACGGCGACCTCCTCGCACCTCTGGAGCGGTGCGCGTCCACGACGAACCGGAATTTCCGCGGACGGCAAGGGCCGGGCAGCCGGACACATCTCATGTCGCCGGCCATGGTTGCTGCCGCCGTTGTTACGGGGCGCTTGACGGATGTCCGCACACTGCCGCCACTGGAGAGCTGAGACATGCAACCCGTTACGACCGTCACCGGCATCGCTTGCCCGCTCGGCCTCGCCAACGTCGATACCGACCAGATCATCCCAGCGCGCTTCATGGTCCGCTCGCGGGCTGAAGGCTATGGACGCTGTCTGTTCCACGATCTGCGTTTCGATGCCGGCGGCGTGCCGAACGCGGACTTCGCGCTGAACCAACCGCGCTTTACCGCTGCGCCTGTGCTGGTCGCGCGCGGGAATTTCGGCAGCGGTTCGTCGCGCGAGGCCGCCGTCTACGCGCTGTGGGACTTTGGTGTGCGGTGCGTGATTGCGCCGTCGTTCGGTGATATCTTCGCGTCGAACGCGACCAAGAACGGCTTGCTGACTGCAACGATCGGGGAAGCGGAGACCGAGGCGCTGCTCGATTTGCTGTCCGCCAAGGGTGCGCCCGAGGTTACAGTCGACCTTGCAGCGCAGTCTATTACCACTGGCGATCTGCGCATCACGTTCGCGATCGATCCGACGCGGCGTCTGCAATTGCTGGAAGGCTGGGACGATATCGATCTGACACTGCGTCATCGCGCTGCGATCGATGCATTCAAGCGCACTCTTGCGTCCACACGACCTTGGGCGGTGCCAACGCCACGTTCGGCTATCGGCTGAAGCGTAGAGCGCTTTGTTTGTCGCATTTTCTGCACCAAACCGGTGTCCACTTTGGTGGAAAATGCTCTACACACCGGCCGCGCTGGCGGGGCCGCGATGTCAATTCCCCGGACACGCCGCTGGCCAGCGGTGGCACTCCATGTTTATCGTGTAGCGTGCGTTTCCGCTGCCCAGCCCTTCTCCTGCGAGCCACCATGTCCCACAAGCCTGCCTCGTCCGCCCTTGCTCGCTTCACCGTGCTCGATCTGACCCGCGTTCGCTCGGGGCCGACGTGCGTGCGGCAACTTGCAGACTGGGGGGCCAACGTCATCAAGATCGAGTTGCCCGAGGCGCTGGATACCGGCGATCCCATGGGCGGCGCGCGGCATGGCTCGGACTTCCAGAACCTGCACCGAAACAAGCGCGCGCTCACGCTCAACCTGAAATCGCCGCAGGGGGTCGCCGTCTTCAAGCGCCTCGCAGCGCAGGCCGACGTCATCGTCGAGAACTTCCGGCCAGACGTAAAGGATCGCCTCGGCATCAATTACGCGGCGCTGAAGAAAGCCAACCCGGGGCTCATCTTTGCCTCCATTTCAGGTTTCGGCGCGGACGGCCCCTATCGCGACAGGCCCGGCTTCGACCAGATCGCGCAGGGCATGGGCGGGTTGATGTCGATCACGGGCGAGCCGGGCCGCGGGCCCATGCGCGTAGGCATCCCGATCGCTGATCTCTCGGCGGGCCTGTTCTGCGCCATGGGCATTCTCGTGGCGCTGCTCGAGCGCGAAAAATCCGGCAAGGGCCAGGAGGTCGAAACGTCGCTGCTTGCCGCCCAGATCTTCATGCTGGACTTCCAAGGTGCCCGCTGGATCAACGAGGGCGAAGTCCCCAAGCAGGCCGGCAACAACCATCCGACGTCGATCCCCACCGGCGTTTTCAAGACCCGCGACGGCCACATCAATATTGCCGCGTCCGGGCAAAGCATGTGGGAGCGGCTGTGCCAGACCATCGGCGCGCCGAAGCTCGCGGTGGCCGATGCCTACAAGTCTGCCAAACTGCGCTCGGCCAACCGGGATGCGCTGAACGCCGATCTGGAGGTGCATCTCGTCAAGAAGACCAGCGCCCATTGGGTGGAGACCTTGAACGCTGCCGGCGTGCCGGCCGGCCCCATCAACACCATGGACCAGGTGTTCTCTGACCCCCAGGTGCAGCACCTGGAGCTGGTGGACACGATAGACAGCAAGGATAGTCGGGGCATGGTGAAACTGGTCCGCCAGCCGGTGCGGCTGTCGCGCACCCCCAGCAAGACAGTCCTGCCGCCGCCCGAGCGCGGCCAGCATTCGGCCAAGATCCTCAAAGACTTCGGCTTCACGGGCGATGAGATCAAAGCGCTAAGGGCGGGCGGCGTCGTATAGGCTGACAACCGTCCGATTTCGCATAGCGGCTTAATCCACACGCGGTGCAATGTGTTGCGCGCCGACCGCAGCGCCCCGCTTTCGGCCGCAGAAGCGGCGTGGAACGCTATGGTCAGCGAGCGGACCTCTTGCCCGCGGCGCGGCCTACGTGCGAAAGAAAGAAAGGGTGGATAAGTTTGGGGCTCTGCCCCTTGGTTGCTTGTCCGTGATCCCTCATTGGTTCTGCGTTACGGGTTTACGAGTGGGCAAACAGTCGGACATCGACGCGTCTGGATCAGGGGCCGCAGCCCTTGAGGCCGCGGCCATCCACACTGCAGACCTTGCGCCCGTTAACCTTGAACCCCAAAAATCTGCCATTGCCGCCGCGGCCATTGGGGGCATCGCGGCATTGGAAAAGGCCAGCGCATCCGCACGGGCGGGCGCGGCCTCAGTGCGCATGTCTCACGACGACGCCTCCTTGATGATCCGCTCGGCCGAGCGCGCGTTAGACGAGGTGCGGGACAGCATGACCGGACCGGCGCCACGCGCCGAACCGCGTCGCGTGGCAGTACCCCTGGCGCCGTCGCCGGCCAAACGATCCATGCGGTGGCTGGGCGCGGGCGCTTTTGCCGGTTCGATTTTGATCGTCGCCGCCATGGTGCTGTGGCCGCTCGAGCGCGGCATCGCCAGCAACGGTTCTGCCGCACCGATCATCGATGCCGCGCTGGCTGCCGAGCAACCGGAACTGTTGACGCGTCAGAACACCACCGATGCAATCGGCCGGCTCTATGCTGCCGAGTTTGCGCGCAGCGACGCAGCCAGCATGCGCTGTCTCGCCGAGGCGATCTACTACGAGGCGCGCGGGGAAGCCTACCTGGGCCAAGTGGCCGTGGCCCAGGTGGTGCTCAACCGTGCACGCTCAGGCAAGTGGCCACGCAACATCTGCGCGGTCGTCAATCAAGGCATCGCGCGGGGCGAAAAGTGCCAGTTCTCTTATGCGTGCCGCGTCACGCGGACACCGCCACACGGCGCCATGTGGGACCAGGCACAGGAAATTGCCATCGACGCCGTGAAGGGCCGCGTCTGGCTGCGTGAGTTGGTTGAGGCCACCCACTATCACACGACCGACGTCGCGCCTGTGTGGCGGCAGGGCCTGGACGGGCTCGGCACCTTCGGGATGCACGTTTTTTATCGCACGCCGGAACTCGGCTATGTGCTGGCCATTGCCACGGCAAGCGAGCCCCGCGCCGACGGGCGGAGCCTGGAAGCAACCAGCGCCGTAGCCGACGCTCCGCTTGATTTCAAGTTGCTGCCGTCGCCCGCTGCAGCCAAGCCGCGGCAGCCCTTGCGACACACTCGGGCGCCGTCAGATACTGCTGCAAACGTTGACGCGCCAAAACCAGCCGCCGATTGGGCGCGCGACCTGCAAACGCGCTGAGCGGCTCGGTGGTCCGCCTCACACGCCCGGCGAGCGGCGCGCGACGAACATCTGCCCGGTGAACCGGTAGACGATCGCGCCGTGCTGGTTGCGGCCCTCTGCCTGGGTGACGACAAGGCCGCGGTCAGGGCGCGACTGGAGCGGCCGTTTCTCGATCACTTTGTTGCGGAACTCGATGCGGTCGCCCATCAGCACGGGCTTGACCCACGCGAGATTACGAAAGCCCGGCGACGGTCCCCACTCAGCAACTGGCTTGCCGACAGCCTGCAGTGCAGCCTCATGGCTTTGGCGTGCCAGCACGACGTGCCGGATGAAAATCGCCGCGGTATGCCATCCGCTCGCCGCAAGTCCGCCAAACAGCGAACGCTTGCCCGCGTCCTCGTCGAGATGGAAAGGCTGGGGGTCGAACTGGCGCGCAAAGGCGATAATCTCGTCTCGCTCGAAGGCGTGGCCGCCGAGATCCTGCACCTCGCCGACGACGATATCCTCGAAGGCGTTGCCGTGTTGGGGCGTGGCCGCCTCCACCGGTTCGTCCCAGAGCGTTGGCGCGATGGCACTGGGCGCTTTTGCGGGGCGCTCGCCAGCGATCTCGGTTCCCGGGTGACGGCGGCGCATGAGTTGGTTCGTCAACGCCGACAGCAGTACGGCGCCACGCTGGTTGATCAATTCGAACCGCATTTTGGATATGCCGACGTCGGGCCGCGATTGCAGGTCGCGCGTCTCCAGAACGTGGATGGCAACGGACACCGTATCGTCGGGCCTTAGCGGGTGCAGCCATTTGACTTCGTCGAGCCCGGGCGAGCCGAGCGACGTCGACCGTAGCAGGAAACCGTCGCATAGCAGCCGCATCATCACTGCACAGGTGTGGAAACCGCTGGCGCACAATCCACCGACGATCGACCGTTTCGCCGCCGCCTCATCGAGGTGAATGGGCTGGGGATCGAACGCGGTGGCGAAGGCGATAATGTCGCTGCGCGTCACTGTGTACGCCCCATAGGTGATCGTGCGGCCTACTACCAAGTCCTCGTGATGGAGCACTTGGTCAGGGTGCGCTTGGACGGCCGCATCAGACAAAGTCATTACGCAATTTCCCTTGCAATTCTGGTGAACGCGTTCTCTCATACGGTATCGCGGGGCGCGCCGTTTGCCGTCAAGTGCTTCACGCGACGCCTAGACACACATGCTGCGGCGTCTGGGGCGCAATGGTCGCTCTCGCTTCGACATGTCCTGCCAAGAATAGCGCCAGTCGCGATTTTATCCGGTACCCCTCCATGCCATCAATCGATCAGGTCCATGTGTTTTGCGTCGGTGCCCGGGGCGGCAACCCTGCGCCGGTCGTGCTCGACGCCGGCGACATGTCGGTCGAGGAGATGCGCGGCATTGCGGAAACCTACGGCCACGAAGCGGGCTTCGTGCTGCCGCCCACCGACACGCAGAAAGCCGATCTGCGCTATCGCTTTTTCGTGCCGCTGGCCGAGATGGATATGTGCGGCCACGGTACGCTCGGGGCGACGTGGCTGCTGGCGCAGAAGGGGAAACTGAAGCCGGGCGAGGTGCGCATCGAGACACGCAGCGGCATCGTGCGGTGCCGCATCTCCGACACCGGCGCTGTCGCTGTCGCCCAGCCGGTGGCGACGATCACGCCGGTCGCGGCCGCGATGCGAGGCGAGATTGCTGCGGTGCTGGGGATCACCGAGCGTGATCTGCTGGACCTGCCCATCCTCAATGCTGCGACGTCGCGCGCCAAGACGCTGGTGCCGCTGGCAAGCCCGCTGGTGCTGAATGGCTTGACGCCGGATTTCTCGCGCATGAAAGCGCTGTGCGAAAAGCTTAACTCCACCGGGCTGTATCCGTTCGCCTGCGACTGGGAGGACGAGCGGACCTATCATGCGCGGCAATTCCCGGCGGCCTCGGGTTATCCTGAAGATGCCGCGACAGGAGTCGCGGCGACTGCACTGTTGTTCGGCCTCAGGCATTGGGGCTTGATCGGCACGCGGCGCACGATCCGGGTCCGCCAGGGCGACGCGATGGGGTTGCCGTCGCGCATGGCGGTTACCTTGGCCGACGGACAGGATAAGTCCGCCGGTTGCTGGCTTTCTGGCGAGGTCCGCATGGCTGCTGCCGTCCGCGCGGATGCGTGAACGGCCGGCAGAGCCGGCAATAGGCAATAGAGCTTTGGCGCGGTCAGCTGCGGAGGCTCGGCTTTTCCTGAGTTGCACCTGACCTTGCAATGAAAAGCACCCCAGCGGGAGGCCAGGGTGTTCGACGTTGTCACACTGATTATTTTGCAAGCCCGGCCTGTTACCAGGCGCAGGTCGGCGCGGCCTTCTTCATCTGTTCGGTGGTTTCTTTGCAAGTCTGGTCGAGCTTGGCCTTGCCTTCGGCGGAGGCGGCAACCGCCTTGAAATTGGCCTTGAGCTTGTCGAAGTCGCCAGCGGCCTTTGCTTTGGCATCGCCCGACGCCTTGTCGATAATGCAAGCCTGATAGGTCTTGAGGAAGCCGTCGCAGCTGGCCACGCCGATATCCTGAGCGCGGGCCGTCGACATGGAAAGGCCAAGTGCTGCGAGCGATGTCGCCAGGGCCAGGGAAGCAAGGCGCATGGAAGTCTCCTTGGGCAGAGGGTCGGGTAACGTACGCTGCCACGTTTAAGCGATTCGCCACATCCGACCTATGACAGCCACCGCGACATGTGCGTGAGCGGTGTACAGTTGGAGCGGGGCCAGGCCATAGGGTGGAATAGCGAAGCGTATTGCACCTGGGGCTGGGCAAGATCTCTGGCGACGGTGATACCGCGCCCGTGGCCGGTGCAATACGGCCGAAGGGGCCTATTGCACCCTACGGCACCCGGCAATATCGCTCCAGTCAGCCCTTTTTGCAGAACGTGGCCGTGACGAAGCATTTGTATTCCTGGCCGATCAACGGCAGGTACAAATAGTCTTCGCAGGAGACGGTTTCGAGGCTCTTGTCCCAAGACTTCCAGCCGCGCTTCTTGGCCTCCTTGGCAATGTATTCGTCGAGCCGGAAGCGCGCGACTTCGATCGTCTTGTCGCGACCAACCTGGATGTCGGACAGAGGCAGGCGCGTGCATTCGCGCGGCTTGGCGACGGACTTCTTCGCAGCAGGATTGGGCGCGGCTGGCGCCTGTGGTGGCGGCACGGCGACTGTCGGCGCCGCGGGGTTCGGTGTCACCGGCGGCGGTGCCGCACTCTGCGCCATCGCCGGCCACGCGCCAAAGGCCACAACGGCCAGCGCCGCCACCAACGCGCTGCGCGCAGAAATACCCATTGAACCCTCGTTGACCGGAAGCCGTGCCCACGCACTCAGCAGCTTCTATCGCGGCGCCACGATGGCAGCCATGCGACGCTTGGCGCGGATGTGGGCAGGGGCAGCACGTGAGTGTGTCAGGTCGCCGACGGTGACTGCGGGTATCAATCCCCGGGCCGGCCGGTTTTTTTGCGGCGACCGCGGTGGGCGGATTTTTCTTTGCCGGTTTCGACGTCGATGACCTTGGCGGGAACACGGGGCCGCAGCGGATCGGGTTTGGTTGGCAGAACGGGCTTGCCGACGGGCACTTCGGTCCGCCCCACCGTCATCTCGTCGAGGGTCGGCTTGCGGATGCGCGAGCTTTCTGGCGATGCTGGCACGAGCGGGCGCTGCTTTGGTTCGCGCTTGGCGGGCATGTTGCCTGCGGCGCCGTATTTCTTCTCGCCCTGGTAGCCGCCCGTGCGCTCGTCGATGGCCGATTGGCGGGCGAGCGGATCGTCGGCGATGGCCATTTCGGTGGCGCGCAGCCGCTTGATTTCGTCGCGCAGGCGGGCAGCCGTTTCGAACTCGAGGTCGGCGGCTGCTGTGTGCATGCGCTTTTCCATGTCGGCAATGACGGCGGTGAGATTGTGCCCCACGGTTGCAATCGCATTGGCGTCGGCGATGCCGGCATCGACGGTGACGTGGTCCTGCTCGTAGACCGACGACATACTGTCCTGGATGCCGCGCTTGATGCTGGCCGGCGTGATGCCGTGTGCCGTGTTGTAGGCCTGCTGCTTCTCGCGGCGGCGGTCGGTCTCGGCCAGCGCGCGCTCCATGGAGCCTGTGATCCGGTCGGCGTAGAGTACGACGCGGCCGTCGACGTTGCGGGCGGCGCGACCGATGGTCTGGATCAGCGACGTCTCCGAACGCAGAAAGCCTTCCTTGTCGGCGTCGAGAATGGCAACCAGCGCGCACTCCGGAATGTCGAGCCCTTCGCGCAGCAGGTTGATACCGATCAGTACGTCGAAGGCGCCGAGCCGGAGGTCGCGGATGATCTCGATGCGCTCCAGCGTTTCGACATCAGAATGCATGTAGCGCACGCGGATGCCGCTCTCGTGCATGTACTCGGTCAGATCTTCGGACATGCGCTTGGTCAGCGTGGTGACCAGCGAGCGATAACCTTTGGCGGCGACCTTGCGCACTTCGTCCAGCAGATCATCGACCTGCGTCTTGGCCGGTCGGATTTCGCAGACGGGATCGATCAGCCCCGTGGGGCGGATCACCTGCTCGACGAAGGTGCCGCCGCTCTGCTCCAATTCCCAGCCGCCGGGCGTCGCCGAAACGTAGACCGTCTGCGGCCGCATGGCGTTCCATTCCTCGAACCGCATCGGCCGATTGTCCATGCACGAGGGCAGGCGGAAACCGTACTCAGCCAAAGTCGCCTTGCGCCGATAGTCGCCACGGAACATGCCGCCGATCTGCGGCACGGTGACGTGGCTTTCATCGGCGAAGACCAGCGCGTTGTCGGGCAGGTATTCGAACAGCGTCGGCGGCGGCTCACCCGGCTGGCGACCGGTCAGATAACGCGAATAGTTTTCGATGCCGGCGCAGCTCCCTGTCGCCTCCATCATCTCCATGTCGAAGGTGCAGCGTTGTTCGAGCCGCTGCGCTTCCAAGAGCTTGCCGGTGGCGTGCAACTCGTCGAGGCGCTGCTTGAGCTCGGTTTTGATCAGCTTGATGGCCTGCTGCAAGGTCGGCTTGGGCGTGACGTAGTGCGAGTTGGCGTAGATTTTCACGAGCTTGAGTTCGTCGGCCTTCTGGCCGGTGAGCGGATCGAACTCGGTGATGCTCTCGATCTCGTCACCGAACAGCGAGAAGCGCCAGGCGCGATCCTCCAAATGGGCTGGGAACAACTCGATGGTATCGCCGCGCACACGGAAGCTGCCGCGCACGAAGTTGTGGTCGTTGCGGCGATAGTGCAGCGCGACGAGGTCGGCGAGGAACTGCTTCTGCGACAGGCGATCGCCGGTCTTCACGCTGAACGTCATGGCCGTGTAGGTTTCGACCGAGCCGATGCCGTAGATGCAGGACACGGACGCCACGATGATCACGTCGTCACGTTCGAGCAGGGCGCGGGTGGCGGCGTGCCGCATGCGGTCGATCTGCTCGTTGATGGTCGCTTCCTTCTCGATGTAGGTATCGGTGCGCGGCACGTAAGCTTCCGGCTGGTAATAGTCGTAATAGGAGACGAAATACTCCACCGCGTTGTTGGGAAAGAAGCTCTTGAACTCGCCGTAGAGCTGCGCCGCCAAGGTCTTGTTGGGCGCCAGAATGAGCGCCGGCCGCTGCGTCTCGGCGATGACGTGCGCGACCGTGAATGTCTTGCCCGAGCCGGTGACGCCGAGCAGCACCTGGTTGTGATCGTGCTTCTTCACGCCAGTGACGAGATCAGCGATGGCTAAGGGCTGATCGCCCTTCGGCTGGTACTCGGAGACCAGATCGAAGCGGATGCCACCTTCGCTCTTGGAGGGCCGCATGGGCCGATGGGGTATGTACTCGGGCAGTGTGCCGGCCACCAGCGGATGGGCCGCGATCATCGGCTGGCGAGCGAGGATCTCGCGCTCCTTGTCGCCGCGCAGTTCGGGGCGGGTGAGCATCGCGTCCAGCGACGCCGACAGGCTCTCGTCGCCACGCGGTGGGCGCGGGCCGGACTGGCGTAACGCCGGCAGTGTCGGCAAGCCGCGCTCGTCGATCCTGGGGCGCTCAAGCAATGGGCCGGATGCCGTGAACGCCGACTGCGGTGCCTCGCCGAAGCCGGGTGTGCCGGCCGCCGTTTCGCCAGGAGGCGGCGCGGGCTTGCTGGATTTGCCGCGCGAGGGTCGCACGGTCGTCTTTGCTTTCACAGATTTGGCCATGATCGCACTATGGGCGCGCTCAGCGCCGCGCTCAAGAGTGTTCCAGCTTTGTGCGCCTCTCGGCCGGGCGTTTTCCACGCGCAAGCCACACCCGATAGCGGCCGTCGTCAGCGAGGGTTTCGACGGTGCCGAAGGCGGCGGCGAGGGCTGTATCGAGCGCGATGCGGCGCTGGACGACGATGACGAGTGCGCCCGCGGGCGTCAGATGCAGCGGCGCGTCGGCGATCAGGCGCATGAGAGGCGCGGTGGTTTCCATGAAGCCGGCGTGCAGGGGCGGGTTGGAAACGATCAGGTCGAACTTTGGCAGGCCGGTGAGCGTGCTGCCGAGCACAGTCGTCGCGTCCGGCAGGTTCTCAGCGGCCGCCAGGAGCGCGACCGTGTCGTTGTCGAGCACAGTGAGGGGCGTGTCAGGCATACGCGCGCGGATCGCCGCCGAAATTGCGCCGGGGCCGCAGCCGTAATCGAGCACGCACGCGTCGGCGGCAATCGCCGGCAGGTGGCGCAGCAGCAGTGCGGTGCCGGCATCGGGCGCACCGCCGGCAAACAGGCCGGGATAGCTGATCCAGGGCTTGCTGCCGCCTGCACCGGGATAGGTTTCGCGCCAGTCGGCGAGGCGCGGACGCAGCGGCACCGTTACGTCGGCGCGGAGTAGCTGCAGGATTCGACCGTGGCCGCGGGTGAGCAGTGTCTCCACGACGCCAAGCTCGGCGAGGTTCTTCTGAAACGAGCGGATGCCTTCGTCGTTGCCGCCGTAGACGATCAGCCGACCATGAGGCGCGAGCGTGCCCAGGCACTGGTGCGCGGCCATCCGTTGTTCCTCGCGCGATTTCGGCAGGCGCAGGAGTGCTGCATCGAAGGGGCCGGGTGGTGGTTCCATCTGGGCCGGTTGGTCTAGCCTGACGCGGCGGTGCCAGCACTGCACAGCAAGGCCACGCTGCTGCAGCAGCGCTTGGAATGCGGGCATGGCTTCGGCCAACAGGACAGATCGAGCGTTGGTGTCGGCGCCATTCGCCTGACCCCAGGTCGGCTGGAGTTCATCGAGTGCGCCAGCGATCAACGCCGCTGCTGCCTGCTCCGGAGCGTCCGACCAGCGTGTCACAGTGTGGCCAGCGCCGCGCGCAGCTTGTCGGCGTTCGCCTTGAGCACGTCCGGATTTTCCATCTGTCCCGTGTGCGGCTTGAGACTGACGCCGATGTGGCGGGGCAGCACGTGATAGTGCAGATGGAACACCACCTGTCCGCCGGCGCGTTCGTTGAACTGCTGGATGGTGATGCCTTCGGCACCGAACGCCACCATGGCCGCACGGCTGAGGCGCTGCACAGTGCGCAGGCAGGCCGCCAGTTGCTCAGGGGTTGCATCCAATAGGTTGCGAGCGGGTGTCTTCGGGATCACAAGGCAATGGCCGTCGGCGCGCGGCATGATGTCCATGAACGCCAGCGTGTCGGTGTCTTCGTAGAGTTTGTGGCACGGCACCTCGCCGCGCAGCATCTTGGCGAAGATGTTGTCCCGGTCATAGGGGACGGCGGACAGGGCTTGGGACATGACGGCTACTCCTGGCAGTTGAGCGGGCGGCGACAATGGCGCCCAACCGACCCGCTGCCTAAGCCAGGCCCGGCCGTCGCGTCAATTGCGAGCCCCGGCTGCGGATTAACGATCCCCTAGCGAATGGCCGCTACAATTGTACGACTGTTCCCTTTCCGAGCCCCCCGCATGTCCAGGCACGATCGCTTTTCAGCTCTCTACGCACGTCCGTCGCCGGACCTCGGCGCGCGCGAGATCACGTCGTTCAGCGGCAGCCTGGCGAACGACAACGCGTCGACAGGCGCGATCGTCGCCGGGCCGCGGCGCAGTTCCAGCTTCAGCTTGCCTGCGTTCGCCTTCCTCACCGGGCTGGGTGCCGCCACGTTCGTCACGCTCGCCAGCCATTGGCTTGGCACGGGCGGCTGAACCGCGACAGGAGCACCATTTCCAGGCCGGTGTCCTGGCCGGTTGTATGCGCTGAGCGCGCCGGATAAGACGGGCCGGTGGCCGCTTCGTCATCTGCCGATGCCGGGAGAGGCCGCACGGCAGACAAGGCGATCCCGATGCCCGACAGTATGCTCCACGACACTGATCTGGTCTTCGACCCGCAGGCGCTGCGCGTCGAATTGACGGCCCTGTTCCGCGCCCACGACGAGCAGGCGGCCGAGGCGCGCCCGGAGGTGCTCGCCCGGCTGACCGAACTGGTTGCAGCAGCGCACGCCGACGCCCAATTACGGCTCAACGCGGATGGCCGCGGCCGCGCCTGTGCCGCGCGGCTGTCGCGCTTCCAGGATGCGCTCATCCACCTCATCTTCGACTACACTGTCGCCCACGTCTATCGTCCACTGAACCCCACCGACACCGATCGTCTCAGCGTGGTGGCGACGGGTGGCTACGGCCGCGGGCTGCTCTCGCGTGGCTCCGACATCGACCTGCTGTTCCTGCTCGACGCAAAGCAGACGGCGTGGGGCGAAAGCGTGGTCGAATACATTCTTTATCTGCTCTGGGATCTGCGCTTCAAGGTCGGGCACGCGACGCGCACGATCGACCAGTGCGTGAAACTCGCGCTGGCCGACATGACCATCCGGACGGCACTGCTGGATGCACGCCTCATTTTCGGCGACGCCAACCTCTTTTCGGCGATGACCGACCGTTTTCAGAGTGATGTCGTTGCCGGCACCTCTAGGGCCTTCATCGACGCCAAGCTCGCCGAGCGCAACGATCGGCACAAGCGGACGGGCGAGAGTCGCTACAAGGTCGAACCCAACGTCAAGGATGGTAAAGGCGGCTTGCGCGATCTGCACACGCTGCACTGGCTGGCGCGATACATCCATGGCGAACAGCCCGGCAAGGAGGGAGCGGAAAGCCGCTTTTTCAGCGTCTCAGAAATGACGACGTTTCGACATTCGGAAGACTTCCTCTGGACGGTGCGCTGCCATCTGCATTTCCTGACCAATCGTGCCGAGGAGCGGCTCACGTTCGACCTGCAGCCACTGCTCGCCCGCCGCCTCGGTTATAAGGATCGACGCGGCGTGAAAGCTGTCGAACGCTTCATGCGCCACTACTTTCTGGTGGCCAAGGATGTCGGCGATCTGACCGCGATCCTGTGCGCGTCGCTGGAGGTGCAGCAGCTGACGCCCTCGACCAGTCTGGCGCACATGCTCAATCCGATGAGCTGGCGCACGCGGCGGCGCATCCGGATGCGCACCGAGTTCCGCGTCGAGAACGGGCGACTGACCGTCGCCGACGCCCGCGTCTTCGAACGCGACCCCGCCAACCTCATCCGCTTTTTCCGCGAACTCGAGACGACACAGGCCTTCCTGCACCCCGACGCCGCCCGCATCATCCGTGCGTCGCTCCGACGCATCGACGAGAGTTTGCGGACCGATCCAGAAGCCAACCGCATTTTTCTCGACTTGCTGACGTCCGAGACCGATCCCGAAAGCGCGCTCCGGCGTATGAACGAGGCGGGTGTGCTTGGTCGCTTTGTGCCCGAGTTCGGCAAGGTGATTTCGATGATGCAGTACAATATGTATCATCACTACACCGTCGACGAACACTTGCTGCGCACGGTGGGCGAGTTGTCCAAGATCGAGCACGGCCGCACGTCCGATGCGCTGCCGCTGTCGACCGTCATCATCAATCAGATACAAAGCCGGCGTGCGCTATATGTCGCGGCGTTCCTGCACGACATCGCCAAAGGAATGAATGGCGATCACTCAATCCTCGGCGCTGCCATTGCCCGCCGGCTTGGACCGCGACTGGGCCTCGGCGCGGCCGAAACCGAAACCGTGGCCTGGCTCATCGAGCAGCACCTGACGATGTCGAACACCGCGCAGAGCCGCGACCTCAGCGACCCAAAAACTATCCGCGCGTTTGCCGATATCGTGCAAAGTCCGGAGCGGCTGAAACTGCTGCTTCTACTCACCGTCGCCGATATTCGCGCGGTGGGGCCGGGCACGTGGAACGGCTGGAAGGGACAACTGCTGCGCACGCTCTATTACGAGACCGAGCCCCTGGTCGCGGGCGGACATACCGTGGTGGCAGCCGGCGAGCGTACGGCTGCCATTCAGGAGGACTTTCGTCGCGCACTGGCAGTTGCGGCACCGCGCCTTTCGGCGGACGCCTTCGCCGCCCGCGCCTATCCCGATTATTGGCTCCGCACCGAGCCACGCAGACAAGTGACGCACGCGCAACTGCTCGCGACGATGGAAGATGCGGGCAAGACCCTGGTCGTGGATGTGCAGCCGGACATGTTCACGGCCGTCACGGAGTTGACTGTGCTGGCGCCTAACCACCCGCGCCTGCTCTCGCTGTTTGCTGGCGCCTGCGCGGCGGGAGGGGCGAACATCGTCGGCGCCCATGTGTCGACGACTCGCGACGGCACCGCTATCGACAGCTTTCTGCTGCAGCGCGCCTTCGACCTCGACAGCGACGAGATGAGGCGCGGCGAACGCATCGGCGAGGTTATCGGCAGTTTTTTAAAGGGCGAGCAATGGCCGGCCCGCGTTCTCGCGAAGGCGCCGGTGCCGCGAAGTGCGAGAACGACGTTCGAGGTGCCGCCGGATGTGATCATCGACAACGCGTTGTCGGATCAGTTCACGGTCATCGAGGCGTCAGGGCTGGACCGCCCGGGCCTGCTCTACGACCTGACGAGCGCGATTTCGGATCTCAATCTGGATATCACGTCCGCGCATATCACCACATTCGGCGAGAAGGCGGTGGATGTGTTCTACGTGACAGACTTGACCAACAAGAAGATCATCAGCGCCGCACGGCACGGTGTGATCCGCGACCGGCTGATCGCTGCCTTGGCAGGTCAAGACGGCGCAGGGCCGGCGGCAGCAGCGGCGACGAACACGTCCGCGCCGGGTGTCGCAAAATAATGCGGTGACCCTCGCAGACGATGGCGATCACGTCAGCTGCGGTAGTCCTGGATGCGCGTCGCGCGCAAACCGGGAAGCCCGTGCCGATCGATCGAGCGCTGCCAGGACAGGAACTCGTCGACCGTCAGCTTGTAACGGTCACACGCTTCCTCGAGGCTGAGCAGCCCGCCGCGAACGGCAGCAACCACTTCGGCCTTGCGGCGGATGACCCAGCGCTTGGTGTCGGTTGGCGGCAGGTCGGCGACAGTCAGCGGACTGCCGTCGGGGCCGATAACGTAGCGGACGCGGGTTCTGAATTGTTGTTCAGTCATGATACTCGTTACACTCTGTAGACCTGACAATGACCCTAGCTGAACACCATTAAGATCGCGATAAGTTGCAGAGTAAACGACCCACTAACCAATGTTCTGACTTTTGTTTTCTACATGGTTAACAACAAGATCTGTTTACCGGCTCCCGACACGTAACGGCTTCTGAGGCAAGGCTTTGTCTTTTATGGGGCGGCTCGGGAACGTTTGGTTGAGATCCGACGCTCGGTGCCGGTCTCGATGACCCATTAAGCAAGCCGCGGGCCAGTTCGGGCGTGCGAAAATCTTGGCCGCCGATTTCGCGACCAACTTGACGATCACGGTAAATGAGTTGCGACCCCGGCGCGTGACCGGTAAGGAACTGTTCAGGTTCGGCCGCCTAAAAGGGCCCAGGCTCGAGTTCTGCCGGCAAATACCGACAGGACGGCCAAGAGAGCACTGCGCTCAGGCAACGACGCACTCGGGCATGGAACACTCAACACGCGCAGTGACGACCAGCGCCAGCGTGGCGGCGTGCGCCGCACCGGTTGGAGAAGTCGCGCGCGCTGTCGAGACAGTGCGGCACGCCATGTCCGGCTTTGAGACGGGATCGCGCATCGTCATGGCGATGTCGGGCGGGGTGGACAGTTCAGTGGCCGCGGCGCTGCTGCACGCGGCCGGTTACGATGTCGTCGGCGTTACCATGCAGCTCTATGACCACGGCTCGGCCGTGGGCCGCGCCGGCAGTTGCTGTGCCGGGCAGGACATCCATGACGCCCGGAGTGTGGCCGATGGCCTCGGCATCCCCCACTATGTGCTCGATTACGAAAGCCGGTTCCGCGACCGCGTCATCTCTCCGTTCATCACTGCTTATCAGACCGGTGAGACGCCGATCCCCTGCGTCGCCTGCAACACCGACCTGAAGTTCGGCGAATTGCTCGCCATGGCGACCTCACTTGGTGCGACTGCGATGGCTACCGGCCACTACATCCAGCGTGGCGTCGACCCCGCGGGGCCATATCTGGCGCGGGCCCGGGACGACGCGCGCGACCAGAGCTACTTTCTTTTCGCCACCACCGCCGACCAACTCGCACGCTTAGCGTTTCCGCTCGGCGGCTTGCTCAAGTCGGAGGTGCGGGCGCTTGGCGCGGCCCTCGGTGTCACGGTCGCGGCCAAGGCCGACAGCCAGGACATCTGCTTCGTGCCCAAGGGCAACTACGCCGAAACCATCGAGCGACTGCGGCCAGGGGCTGCCGAACCGGGCGATATCGTCCATGTCGACGGACGGGTACTCGGCCAGCATGACGGGATCATCCATTATACCATCGGCCAGCGGAAGGGCCTGGGCATCGCAACCGGCGAGCCTTTGTTCGTCGTGCGCCTCGACGCCGTGCGGCGGCGCGTGGTCGTCGGCCCGCGTAACCGGCTGGGCGTCGATCGCATCACGCTTCGGGACGTGAACTGGCTCGGGCGGCACACTCTACCAGAGGGTGGCGAGGCAGCGCTGCCGCTGTGGGTGCGCCTCAGGTCCAGTCAGGGTCTCCAGCGGGCGAGCCTCTGCGTCGATGGACAGCACCCGCCGGGCGGCGCGTCGGTCTTGCTTCAGCAGTCAGAGCATGGCATTTCTGCCGGACAGGCGTGCGTGTTTTACCAAGACGACACAGCCGAAGGTCGTATTCTGGGCGGCGGCTGGATTGTTTCGGCCCGTCTCGATGAGGCGGACGAGGGGCGGATCGCCGAGGACACAGGGTCATAATTGAGCCATGCCGGTCCGGCAACGCACGGGCTGGCTCGAAATCGAGTGCATTTTGCTGAATGGTGCCGAGGGCACGTCCGGCGCATTTGCATGGAGTGCACTTCGGGCAGTTGGTTTTCTAATCCAGAGGGAGAGTGGGTACGATGGGGTCGATGTTGCAGCCGCGTGAGCCGAAGCCGTCCAAATTTGCACTGAAGGTCGGGGGCAAGCCAACGGCTCGGGCGGCCACCCGCACCATGAGCGCGTCAGCGCCGATGGACGAAGCGACGGTCAAGGCCGCCTACAAGCGTTGGGCACCCGTTTACGATCACACCTTCGGCAAGGTTGCCGGCGAGGGCCGCAAGCACGCCGTCGAAGTGCTCAACCAATCGACCGGTCGCATCCTCGAAGTGGGCGTCGGCACCGGGTTGTCGCTGCCGGCGTACAAGCCGTCGCTGGATATCGTCGGCATCGATCTGTCGCCCGAGATGCTGGACAAGGCCCGCGAACGTGTCGCCGAAGAGGCACTCGAAAATGTCACCGGCTTGCACGAGATGGACGCGAGCGCGCTCAAGTTCGACGACAATAGCTTCGACACCGTTGTCGCCATGTACGTCATGACCGTCGTGCCCGAGCCAGAAAAAGTGATGCGCGAGCTGGCCCGCACCTGCAAACCGGGCGGTGAAGTGATGCTGGTCAACCATTTCTCGACCGATGACGGGGTGCGCGGCTGGGTCGAGCGTCGCATGGCGCCGTTCGGCGACAAGCTCGGCTGGCGGCCGGTCTTCGACGTCGATCGCGTCATGGTCTGCCCCGAACTGCAACTGTTCGAGCGCCGCTCGCTGCGCCCGTGGGGCATCTTCACGATGATGCGCTTCCGCAAGCTGCACGCCAACGCCGGTCGCGGCTGATCGCGGACGCCGAAGCCTTGACGCGGAAGCCTTGGCGCCGAAGCCTTGACCACGCGCAAGACTGTAAAATCGATTGTGATCCTGGGCGCCGCGATATTGCCATCTGCGGCGCCCATTGCTTGTCCAACCCGCCACTGCTCTCTGGAGCCATACCTCGTGAAAAAACTCGTCCTATCCGCGCTTGCACTTGGTGCACTCTCGTCCATGGCCCTGGCGCAGACGCCGGCCGACCCGGCCAACACCCTCGTCATCGAGCTCAAGACCGGCAAGGTGCTGATCGGGCTGCGCCCGGACCTCGCGCCCAAGCACGTCGAGCGCATCAAGCAGCTCGCCCGTGAAGGCTTCTACAACAACATCAAGTTCCACCGCGTGATCACCGGATTCATGGCGCAGACGGGCGACCCCAAAGGCACCGGTTCGGGCGGCTCGAAGTATCCCGACCTGCCGGCTGAGTTCACGCCCGAGCCGTTCGTGCGCGGCACCATTGGTGCGGCCCGCACCGGCAACCCGAATTCGGCCAACAGCCAGTTCTTCATCTGCTTCACAGACCTCGGCTGCAAGGGCCTGACCGGCCAGTACACGGTCTGGGGCAAGGTGATCGACGGCATGGATAACGTGGACCAGATCGCCCGCGGCGAGCCGCCGCCCGCGCCCGACGTAATGCAGAAGGTCTACATACAGTCGGACGCGAAGAAGTAAGCGCGCCGCATTTCCAATAGGACCGACGAAGCCCGCTTCACCGAGGCGGGCTTCCGTGTGTTGTGCCTCCCCCTGGACTGAACAAGAAACGCTGCCATTTTTTTCACGACACCGGCGGCGCAACTGTGCGCGCTCGCGGCCCCACCTGCACCAGCACGACTGCCGCCATGATCATCGCGGCGCCGACCCAGGCGATCGGGGGCAGCCGCTCGCCGAGTAGCACGGCGCCAGCCAGGGCTGCGAACAGGCTTTCGGTCGACACGATGACGGCCGCTTCGGAGGCCGGCGCGTGCCGCAGCGCGGCGGTCAGAATGGTGAAGGTGAGCGCACTGGAAAGCAGGCCCACATAGAGGATTTCTCCTTTTGCCGCCGCGAGAGCTGCGAGCGTGACAGGCTCGGTCAAAGCCGCGCCGATTGTTGCCAACATCGCGACCATGGCGAATTGCAGACACGTGAACAGTATCGGACGATCGAACGTCGAGCCACGCTCGCTGAGAAGCACGTGTGCGGCCCAGAACAGCGCGCATGCCGCGATCAGCCAATCGCCGAATGACAGAGCCGTAAAGGTGCCGCCGCCCAGCAGCCACGTGCCCGCAGCCGACAGTGCCACCGCCGGCAGCACCGTCGGCCCCGGACGCACCCCGCGCAACAACCACGCCAACGGTGGCGTCAAAACGACATAGAGCGCAGTCAGGAAGCCACCGTTGGTCGCCGTTGAGGTCGTGAGGCCGTATTGCTGGAAGGCTGCGCCGCCGAAGAACGCGACGCCGGCGACGGCCGCAACTGCGACGATCCCAGCCCCAACGTTGTGGCGAGGCTCCGTTGGCGACCGCGGGCGCGTGTGCTCGAACCACGCCAAGGGCGCCAGTGCCAGCGTCGCCACGACGGCGCGAGCGGCAATGAAGCCGCACGGCCCAAGCGTGGCCATTGCCGTCTTCTGGAAGACAAAGGCGAGCCCCCAGATGGCGGCGGCAAACAATAGAAGTAGGTCGGCACTGAGGCGTGTCATCTCGGCTCTCTTTGGGGTGGCGTGGCCAAGTCCAGAAACGATCGAATGGGCTGTTGCAGGTTCTGCCGCTGTGGCGCGGACGCCGTTTTCGTGCTTTGGTGGTTTGATACCACAACCAGCATGGCACAGACCGCTGTGGTCTGCAGGAGCGCAGGATCTCGTTGGTGAAACCGGGACAGACAGGGATGCCGACAGGCGGCTATGGCTGGGACCAGCCGACGCCCCCGCATGCCGGTTTTTCCCCTGCCCCTCAGGCGCCGCTGTTCGACGCTGAGCTCGGCCAGATCTTCATCAAGATGCGGAGTTTCCTTGGCGTCGGCCTGTGGGACATGGCGCGGATGGTCAATGCCGAACCGGCTGCCATCGCTAATCTCGAAGCCGGGGCCCTTGATGCGCTACCGGCTTGGCCAGAGCTCACTCGTCTGGTCGACGCTTATGCGACGCTGACGGGCGTCGACGCGCAGCCCATCCTGGCGCGGCTGTTGCGCGCGCAATCGCCGACCGGTCCGGCTGGCGGCACGACCGCGGCCGCGCCGATGGTGATGATGACGCCGGTCCGAACACAAACGACACAGCCACATTTTCAGGACCGCCCCGCGCAGCCCCAGCCGGCCTGGGTTGACACGCGACCGGCCAGCGCCGGATTGGCGCGCCAGCTCAGCCCGCCTGGCCGCAACACCGCACTGGCGGACGTTTCGACCGTGCCGACTGCGGCACGGCGGCCGCTGCCAGGCCAACGCAATGGGGCGCTGGCAGTTGACGCCGAGGTTGTCCGGCCGGGTGGGGCGAAATTGGGCCGCTTCGCGCGTGCGGCCGGATCGACGGCACGCGGGCTGCACCGGTCGGTTCGTGGGCGCGCGGCGAGCCTCGGCATCGTGGCTGGCGTGCCGGCGATGTTGCTGGCGCTCGGCTGGCTGTCGCCGGCCCTCCTGTACGCGGCCGTCTCGCCGTTGCCACAGGCGATTGCCGCCCCGGTGGTGTGGTGCGTCGATCACGTGGTGACGTGGGTGGCGCCGACGCGCGAAGGGCTGACCTGGATCGACATCGGCGACCCGCGCCTGCGCAAGGCCGACCGGCTTCCCGAGCGCGGTCGTTAGCGACCCGACACCCACCGCATCGCCACCGCTTCCATCAGTGACAGATCGGACCGCCTGAGCTGGCCTTCTTATTCTGTCCTTTCCCGGTTACTCCTCCATGTCGTCCGTCCCTGCCGCCAAGCTCGACCGTCTGGTCGATCGATGGAAAACGATCCAGGCCGAACTCAACAGCGGCGTCGAACAGGCGCGCTTCGTCACGCTGTCGAAGGAATTCGCCGAACTCAATCCGGTTGTCGCGACGATCAACAGCCTGCGTCGCACCGAGGCCGAACTTGCCGACGCGCGCGCGCTGGCCAAGGGCCGCGACGAAGAGTTTGCCGAGCTGGCTGAAGCGGAATTGCCGGAGCTTGAAGCCCGCCTCGCAAAGCTCGAGCACGACTTGCGCATCCACCTGCTGCCCAGGGACGTGGCCGACGAGCGAAGCGCCATCATCGAAGTGCGGGCGGGTACTGGCGGGGACGAGGCTGCGCTGTTTGCCGCCGATCTGCTGCGCATGTACGTGCGCTTCGCCGAGCTGCAGGGCTGGAAAACAGAGATCATCAGCGAGAGCGAGAACGCGCTCGGCGGCTACAAGGAAGTGATCGCGTCAATCACGGGGAAAGGCGTGTTCGCCAAGCTGAAATTCGAATCTGGCGTGCACCGCGTGCAGCGTGTGCCGGCGACGGAAGCGTCGGGGCGCATTCACACCTCGGCGGCAACCGTTGCGGTGTTGCCAGAGGCGGAAGAGGTCGATCTGGTCATCCGGCCCGAGGATCTGCGGATCGACACCATGCGGGCGGGCGGCGCCGGCGGCCAGCACGTCAACAAGACCGAATCCGCCGTGCGTATCGTGCACATCCCAACCGGGCTGATGGTCGTCTCGATGGAGAAATCGCAGCATCAGAACCGGCGACTGGCCATGCAGGTGCTGCGGTCGCGGCTCTATGAGTTGGAACGTCGGCGCACGGCGGACGCGCGCGCGGCCCAGCGCAAGGACCAGGTGGGCTCCGGCGACCGTTCGCAGCGCATCCGCACGTACAGTTTTCCGCAAGGCCGCGTCACCGACCATCGGATCAATATGACCCTGCACAAGCTGCCGCAGGTTCTCGAAGGCCCCGGTCTCGAGGAACTGGTGGACGCGCTCAGCGCCAACCACCAGGCGACGCTGCTTGCCGAGCTCGACACCCATGGCTGACCCCAATGTCGGCGACACACGCTGGCGCACAGCACTGGTCGCGACCATCGAAGCGCTGCGTCCCACGGAGGGCGACGATGCCCCCGCCGCCGCGCGGCGCCTGCTGGCATCTGCGATGGGCGCGGAGTGGCTGGACCTGGTCAAAGATCCGGGCCGGACCTTGTCCATGGCCGATGCGGATCGCTTGGCCGCCCACGTCGCACGGCGCCTGACCGGCGAGCCGGTTGCGCGCATCATGGGGACGCGCGGCTTCTACGGCCGCGATTTCGAAATCACGCGCGCGACCCTCGATCCGCGCCCGGAGAGCGAAACGCTGATCGACGCCGCGCTCGCGCACGTCAGCAACCGATGGATGCGTGGTGCCGGCCTGGACATTCTCGATATCGGCACCGGCAGCGGCTGTCTGCTGGTCTCGTTGCTGGCGGAATTGCCGGAAGCGCGCGGCGTCGGGGTCGATCCGTCGGCGGACGCCCTGGCCGTCGCCAGCCGGAACGCCGCGCGCCTGGGCGTGGGTGATCGCGCGCAGTGGCACGAGGGACGGTTTGAAGTCCTGGCGCGCGAACTCGGACGACGCTTCCCCCTCATCGTCTCCAACCCGCCCTACATCGCCCGGCACGAAATCGCATCGCTCGACCGCGACGTGCGCGATTTCGACCCGCACCTGGCGCTTGATGGTGGCGATGATGGCCTGTTCGTGTATCGGGCCATCGCAGCCGCGCTCGCAGACGTCGCCGCTGCCGGCTTGCTGCTGCTTGAGATCGGAGAAACGCAATCCGATGATGTTATTGATATTTTCATGACATCTCCGCTCCGGGCCAGACTTGGGAAGGCTGTCACGCTGGTTGATCTGGCGGCAAAACCCCGCTGCGTGGCTTTTGAGATACGGGATTGACCATAGGGAAAAACAACGCTTGGAATTTGCAGCGTTTCC
>JANYHP010000537.1 GCA_025359005.1 Hyphomicrobiaceae bacterium
CGAGCAGTTGACCACCGCCCGCGATCTCGCCCGGCTGGCGGCGGCGCTGCTGACCGAATATCCGCAGTATGGGCCGCTGTGGACGATGGCGGATATGCACGTCGGCCGCATTCGCATCCGCACGCACAATGCCCTGCTGAAGCTGTACGAGGGCGCCGACGGCATGAAGACGGGATTTACCTGCGACAGCGGTTATAACGTCGTCGCCACCGCGACACGGGACGGCCATCGGCTGGTGGCGGTGGTGCTGGGCGAGGCCAGCGGACACGCGCGCAGCCTGCGCGCCGCCAATTTGCTGGAGCACGGCTTTCAGTACCGCGGCTGGCAGGCGGCGCAGCGGCCGGTTACGTTAGCGTCGCTGGACATGGCGGGCGACGCGCGTTCGGCCGCCGTCTCCGTGCGCGATCAGGTGATGGGGTATGCCTGCGGCGGCCGCAAGCGCCCGGCCGTCGCCAAGGTGCGCCAGAAGCGATTGGACGCGGCACGCCAGCGGGCGGCTGGCAAGGCCCAGGCGGCAGCACTGGCAGCGCCGGTCGTGGCCCGGGCGACAGGACCTGCAGCGCAGCCCGCAGCCGGCGTCGTGCCGCCCATCGTACCGGTCGCGCCGCCTGGACCAGCGGCGCCGGCCAAAAAGTAGTGCCATTTTGGGGCGCGATGCGGTCGCACGAACCAGCGCCGTTCCGATCGGGCACGGCTGCGGGCAGCAAGGCAGCTCCGGTCCACAAATTCCACATGGCGTCAAATTTGCAGTCCCCAAGCTGAAACCGCAATGACTGGGACCTGCCCGATGATGAGCGCCACCTCCACCCATACCCTCAGCTGGCATCCCGATGCAGACGTGACGCCCACACCGCGCGAAGTGGAAGCCATGGCTGAGACGCTGGAAGGACGGCACGGCCAGCACGCTGCCGACGTCGCCGAGTTCTTTTCGACCCATCACAGCATCACTGGCGACGCCGGCCGCTGCTGGGCCTGGGCGGGAGTTGCAGAGACCATTCGCCGCCGCGCGACCAAGCGCCTGCAGCAATCCTGACAGGATCGATCAAAACGCAGCTGAACCGGCAATTCAAACTTAACGTTGAGCGCCTAGCCTGGAGGCGGCCCGAAAAGGGTCCGATCCGGAATGGCTGCCCCTCACATGCCAATCGACCAGCCACTCACCACGCCGACACACACAGCAGCCCGGGGCATGCCACCGATCCAACGTCTCAAGCGCCTATTCACGGACGCCTCGCCGCGGGCGAACGCCCAGCGCGACGCCGTGTTCGTGTTCTTCGTGCGTGCGGCCAGCGCCGGAATTCTCTATCTGTCGCAGATCGTGCTGGCCCGCTGGATGGGTGCAGCCGAATACGGCATCTACGTGTGGGTCTGGACCCTGGTGCTGATCCTGGGCGGGCTGTCGCATCTGGGCGTGGGCACCTCGCTTGTCCGGCTCATCCCGACGTATCGCGAAAGTGGTCAGCTCGACAGCCTGCGCGGCCTTGTCATCGGCGTGCGCTGGCTGGCGTTGTTTTCGGGCTCGGTCGTGGCGCTCGCCGCCTACCTGCTGATCCGCTTCAACGCCGACGTGTTCGCCGAGGCCTATCTGGTGCCGGCGGTGCTCGGCATCGTGTGTATCCCGCTGTTCGCCATGACCGACGTGCAGGACGGGCTAGGTCGCGCGCAGGGCTGGCTTTCGATAGCGCTCGTGCCTCCCTATGTGCTGCGACCCGTGGTGCTACTGGTGACGACGGCGCTGGCCCACGCGATCGGCCTGCCGATGGATGCCACCACGGCCATCTTCGCGGCAATCGTCGCCTGCTGGGCGGCCGCCATGGTGCAGACACTGATGGTGCAGCAGCGGCTTGATGCCGAAATTCCCGCCGGCCCGCGCAATTATCACTTCGGCACCTGGATCGGATCGTCGCTGCCGTTGCTGGTGATCTACGCGGGCGAGTTGGTGTTGCAGAACGTCGATCTGCTCATTCTGTCGGCGCATTTGCCGCCCGAACAGGTCGGCATGTATTTCGCCGCCGCCAAGACCATGGCGCTCGTGATGTTCGTGCACTATGCGGTGGGTAGCGCGCTGGCCAAGGACTTCGCGAGCCTCCACGCGCGTGGCGACAGCGTGGCGCTGGCGGCCTTCGCCCGCGACGCCGTCAAATGGACGTTCTGGCCGAGCCTTGCCGCCGCGGCCGTGATCCTGGCACTCGGCAAGCCGCTGCTGTGGCTGTTCTCGCCCGCGTTCATGGACGCCTATCCGGTGATGATTGTCCTCGCCATGGGCTTCCTGGTGCGGGCGGCGGTCGGGCCCGCCGAGTTTCTGCTGAACGCGCTCGGGGAGCAGAAACTGTGCGCGGCCGTCGCGGTCGTCACGATGGTAACCGACATCGCCTTGAACCTTGCGCTCGTGCCGGCCTTCGGCATGCTGGGGGCGGCTGGCGCAACGGCAACGGCGCTCTCAGTCGGCGCGGTGCTCAATTGCTGGGTGGCCCGCCAACGGACCGGCCTCGACATTTCGATCCTGTCGATCCTCCGGCGGTCGCGCTGACACCCGCCGAAGCGGCAACACTGGCGATGCGCTCAGTGCGCAACGCCATTTAACGCGCGCGCGCACCGACCTCAGCTGCCGGCGCCGATGACGAGGGTCCAGAAGGTCTTGAACTCGGTCTTGGGGTCTTGCACCAGGGCTATCCCCATGTGCTCCACGTCTGGCAGCAGCAGGTTCTTGTTGTGGCCGGGACTGTCTTTCCAGCCCTTCAGCACCTCGTCGATGCTGCTCTGGCCGGTGCCGACGTTCTCGGCGGCGACCTTGGCGCTATAGCCCGAGCGCTTGACACGATCCCACGGATTGGAGCCGTCGGACCCGTAGTGGGAAATGCGGTCCCACTTGGCGAGATCGCGACTGTGCGCCTTGGCGGCTTCAGTGAGCGACGCATTGAGCTTGAGCGGCTTCAGGCCGTTCGACTGGCGGTATTTGTTGATCACGTCACGCGCGTGATCGGCGTCGAGCTTGGTCGCGCCGTAGTCACGATCGGCCAGGGCGCCAGGTAGCGCCTTTTCCGATTGGCCAGCGGGTGCACGATCATCGAGGCTGGCGACTTTCTGCCCGCCCGACCATTTGCGCGCCGTGGGTTCACCACCAAGGGCGCCACGGGTCTCGGCATCGGTCAGCGATGTCTTGGGCTTGGCAGGCGTGTTGGACGCGAGACCGGACGTCAGGTTCGCACTGCCGAGCGAACAGCCGGCAAGGGCCGACCCGGCAAGAAGGCAGACAGCAAAAGGCGATAGGAAACGACGCATATTCTCAGACTCCAACGCGGCACACACACGAGCCATAGAGACACGGTAAAATGCCGCGAAAACGGTTAACCCCCCGTTAAAGCCGCGCGTCTGCGCAAAGCCCATCGAAGATTTACCGTTGCTGGCCAGGTTCGCGCGACGTGCGCGCCGGGCACTGTTGTATCTGAAGCGGAAAATCGTGGCGCCAATTCGGCCTGACAGCGTCGGGAGTTGGGCGCGATTACTCGACGGCGAACGGCTCGGTACCCGTGGGTTGCCCGCCGGCACCCAGCGTGAGTTTCTCGACCTTGGCTTCGGCCTGCTTCAGCAACCGGTCACAATGATCCTTGAGCGCCTCGCCACGCTCATAGATGACAATACTTTCCTCGAGCTCGACGTCGCCGCGTTCCAGCCGACCGACGATATGCTCAAGCTCCTTGAGAGCGCGCTCAAACGTCATGTCGCGGATATCGCCGTGCTTGGGCGGGGGCTTGGTCGTGGTCATCGGCGCGTTGTGTCCAATCTCTTCATCCGCCATCAGGCGCCCGCATCCATCAGTGCCGCCACGTGGACCGACACCGAGCGCGCCAAGGCCGCGAGGTCATAGCCGCCTTCAAGCATGGAGACCAGCCGCCCATGGCAATGCTTGTGGGCAAGTTCGGCCAGCTGCATGGTCGCCCATTCGAAATCAGCTTCCTTGAGCCGCAGGTTAGCGAGCGGATCGTCCTCGTGGGCATCGAAGCCGGCAGAGATGAGGATGAGGTCGGGGGCAAAATTCCTGACCGCCGGCATGATCCGCGACAGCATGGCTTCGCGGAAGGCCGCGCCACCGTCGCCCGGCCGCAGCGGCGCGTTGACGATGTTGCCGACGCCCGTTTCGGAGAGCGCGCCGGTGCCAGGATACAGCGGCATCTGATGGGTTGAGGCGAAGAACAGATTTTTGTCAGATTGGAAAATGTCCTGCGTGCCGTTGCCGTGGTGGACGTCGAAGTCGACGACGGCGATCCGCTCGGCACCATGCGTCTGGCGCGCATACATGCCGGCAATGGCGACGTTATCGAACAGGCAAAAACCCATGGCGCGCGACGCTTCCGCATGGTGGCCGCAAGGGCGAACCTGACAGAACGCCGTCTTATGGCGGCCGGTCATGACGTCATCGACCGCCATGAGGCCCGCGCCGACCGCGCGCATGGCCGCCTCCCAGGTGCCCGGCGACATGACCGTATCAGGATCGAGGTGCACGAGGTCTTCGCCCGGCCCCGGCCGCAGCTTTTTCAATACGTCCACGTAGTGGCGGGGATGGGCGAGAATAATCGCATCCTCGACATCAGCGCGCAGCGGCGCATCGACCCGGACGAGCGAGGCAAACCGTTCGTGGCTCAGCGCCTTGTCGATGGCGCGCAGCCGATCGGGCCGCTCGGGATGGCCGGGGCCGGTGTCATGCAGAAGAAAGCAGGGATGGCTGATCAGCAGGGTCGACATGCGGCGCGCGGCTCCGGGTTGCATGGCCGCACAGCATAGACCGTTCGCGCGCAGCCGGAAGCGTGATTTTTTTGCGTCGTTCGCGCGCGGCGGTCGGCGGGTTCGCCGCCGACTGTGCCCGAGCCACCACACACCGACCCGGGGCGCCCATGAATGGCACGGCCAATAACCCAATCTTAACGGCAAGTGCCGATACCTGAGGCTCGGGAGACGGCCAAGTTTCGAGTTCCGCTTCACCCGCGTCGATACGCCAAACCGCCAGTCAGTGGCGCGCCTTCTTGCGCCGGTAAACCGAGGAACTCTCATGATCACGCACCGTACCGGCCTCGCAGCCGGATGCCTTCTTATGCTGGCCGCCGGCTCTGCCATGGCGGCCGACCTCAACGGCCCGCGCCTGTCGATCAAGGACAGCGAACCCGCCGCCCCCTATCGCGCGTGCAGCGGCGATCGCTTTGCAGGCTTTTATGCCGGCGCCACGCTCGGCATGACCAACCTCAATTCCAGCTGGTCGGAAACCTTCGCCGACTTCAACCCGGACTATCAGGACACCCCCTTGAAGACGACGCGTAGCGGTGCGTCGGGCGGCCTCACGCTCGGCTACAACCGCGTGCGTTGCAACTTCCTGCTCGGCGTCGAAGGCGACTTTAACCTCGCCAGCATTAACGGTTCGAATGACCACTACCCCAACCAGCCGCAGTTCGCCGGCCCCGGCTTCGCGCGCATCACTGACGGAATGCGCGACTTCGCCACCCTGCGCGGCCGCATGGGCTTTGTGGCAGACCGCACGCTGTTCTACGCGACCGCCGGTCTTGCCTGGGCGAACCTGCATCATCGCCTCGATGACATGGCGCATTTCGACGGCGGCAACACCAATCCCGACATCAGCGGCTGGAAGGCCGGCTGGACCGTTGGCGGCGGCTTCGAGCATGCGCTGACCGAGATGGTCTCGCTGAAGGGCGAAGCGCTCTACATGGACTTCGGCAAGCGCAGCTACAGCTTCTACGATAGCGCCACGCCCGTGCCGGATTTCTACACGTTCCAGACCCACAACACCGCCGTCACCGCCCGCGTCGGCCTCAACATCAAGCTTGGCCCGCCCCCGTCTTCGTCGTCTTACGTCGGCTGCGACGACGGCCGCGACGGCCATGGCCGCAATCCCTGCCCGCTCAAGTAAGCCTGCCAGTTCCTCTCGCACACCGCCTCGGCGGGCATCTCCGGATGCCCGCCGTTTTTGCATTTCAGTGAGCGATGTTGCCGCAGGGCGCCTCCGGCTAACGTGCTATTAAGCAGCGCGGTTCAGGCTTTTCAGTACGCTTTGGAGAAGGAGAGCTGCCATGGAAATGCTTTGGTCGATCCTCACGCACTTGGGCGGCATCATGTGGGCTCAGGTGCCTTGGGGCCTTGGGC
>JANYHP010000522.1 GCA_025359005.1 Hyphomicrobiaceae bacterium
GAGGCCGAGGACCGCGCCGTCGCCGTGGTGACGGCGATTGCCGGCGCCACGCGGGGGCGGATCACCGTCACCGGCGAGAGCGGGCATGCGGGCACCGTGCCGATGACGCTGCGCCGCGACGCGTTGGCGGCGGCCGCCGAGATGATCCTCGCCATCGAACGCTACGCGATCGCGACCGCGGATCTTGTCGCGACCGTCGGCGTGCTGGAGGTGACCAATGGCGCCGTCAACGCCGTGCCGGGGGCGGTTACGTTCACGCTCGATGTCCGCAGCCCATCGGATGCGGTGCGGCATGCAGCGGTTGCCGGAATTGGCGACGCAATCGCGGCGGTGGCCGCGCGCCGATCAGTATCGGCTGGAGTGGACGTGACCTATGAGGCGCCGGCAGCCTCGTCCGATGGTGCACTCACGGATGCGCTGTCGGCGGCGATGAGGCACTGCGGTCTCCCGGTCCGCGCGTTGGCCAGCGGCGCCGGTCACGACGCCATGTCGTTCAAGGATTGCATGCCATTTGCCATGCTGTTTGTCCGCTGTCTGGGCGGCATCAGCCACAACCCGGCCGAGTACGCGGCGCCAGCCGACATCGACGCGGCCACGCGCGTGCTGGCTGAATTCGTTGACGCTCTCGCGCGTCCCGGCGCGCCCGCCTGACGCCGCCGACGTGGACAAGTCTTCCCCTGCGGCAAAAAGGAGCTTCGAATCGGGCCGTTCTGGTGTACGAGGAAAGCCCATGACGCGGTACATCTTCATCACCGGCGGCGTGGTGTCTTCGCTTGGCAAAGGGCTGGCTTCTGCGGCCCTTGGAGCGCTTCTACAAGCCCGCGGGCTTTCGGTTCGGCTCCGAAAGCTCGATCCCTATCTCAACGTCGACCCCGGCACCATGAGCCCCACCCAGCACGGTGAGGTGTTCGTGACCGACGATGGCGCCGAAACCGATCTCGATCTCGGCCACTACGAGCGCTTCACCGGCGTTGCCGCAAAGAAGACCGACAACATCACCACCGGCCGCATCTATCAGGAGATCATCGCCAAGGAACGGCGTGGCGATTTCCTCGGCGGCACGGTGCAGGTCATTCCGCACGTCACCAATGCGATCAAGGATTTCGTCATCGCCGGTAACGACGGGGTCGACTTCGTACTGGTCGAAGTCGGCGGAACGGTCGGCGACATCGAGGGACTGCCGTTCTTTGAAGCGATCCGCCAACTCGGCAACGATTTGCCGCGCGGCGACGCCATCTATGTGCATCTGACGTTGCTGCCCTACATTCCCTCGGCGGGCGAATTGAAGACCAAGCCGACGCAGCATTCCGTGAAGGAACTGCGCTCGATTGGCATTCAGCCTGATATTCTGCTTTGCCGCGCCGATCGTGAGATCCCCAAGGGCGAGCGCAAGAAAATTGCGCTGTTCTGCAACGTGCGCGAGGATGCGGTGATCCAGGCGCTGGACGCGTCGTCCATTTACGATGTGCCGCTGGCCTATCATCGCGAAGGCCTCGACCGCGAAGTGCTCGCAGCGTTCGGCATCACCGACGCGCCCAAGCCCGATCTCACGCGGTGGGAAACGATCAGCCGCCGCGTCGCGACGCCTGAAGGCGAGGTCACCATCGCCATCGTCGGCAAGTACACGGGCCTCAAGGACGCCTACAAGTCGCTCAACGAGGCGCTCGTGCATGGCGGCATCGCCAACAACGTGCGCGTCACGCTGCAATGGATCGAGAGCGAAGTGTTCGAGAGCGAGGACCCGGCGCCGCATCTGGAAGGCGTGCACGGCATTCTGGTTCCCGGCGGCTTCGGCGAGCGCGGTTCGGAAGGCAAAATCCTCGCCGCGCGTTTTGCCCGAACGAGAAAAACTCCCTATTTCGGTATCTGCTTTGGCATGCAGATGGCCGTCATCGAGGCGGCGCGCTCGCTGGCCGGCATCAAGGACGCCAGCTCCACCGAGTTCGGCCAGACGGGCGAACCCGTCGTCGGCGAAATGCGCGAGTGGATGCGCGGCAACGAACTGGAAATCCGCAAGGCTGGCGGCGATCTCGGCGGCACCATGCGGCTCGGTGCGTTCGACTCTGTTCTCAAACCCGATAGCCGCATTGCCCGCATCTACGGCAACACGCACATCTCCGAGCGACATCGCCATCGTTATGAGGTCAACACCAAGTATCGCGCGGCGCTGGAAGCGAACGGGCTCGTGTTCTGCGGCATGTCGCCGGACGGACTGCTTCCCGAGACCGTCGAGTTTCCCGACCATCCGTGGTTCATCGGCGTGCAATATCATCCGGAACTGAAGAGCCGCCCCTTCGAACCCCACCCCCTGTTCAAATCCTTCATCGCCGCCGCCGTCGAGCAGAGCCGGTTGGTGTGATGGGCAAGGGGACGGCAGAGCCACTGGTATCGGCGCGCATCGGCTGGCAATTGCTGGCCGGCGCGGCTGCAACCAATGGCGTGATGCTCGTCATCATGAGCGGACTTGCATCGCTGTTTGGCACGGCGCTGCAAAGCGCACTTGCCGCGCAGGCGGCTGCGGGCCTCGTCAGCCAAGGCATGATGTTGATGGCTCAGCGCTCCGGCGATGACGTGCCCGACCCACGCAGGCGTGGCGACCGTGCCATGGTCAGCGTCGTCGCCGCGGCGCTTCTCTACGCGCTCGGCGCCGGATTTTGCATCGGCGCGACATTGCTGCCCCGGTCCGATGACGCCTCGGCACAAGCGGCTACTGCCAACGCCTTTGTCGCCTTCCAAATCGCGGGATTGGTTGTCTGCCTTCTCCTGCAAGCTGCGTGGTTCGTGGTGGCGCAGCGTTACGCCAAGCTCGACGTGCGCGCGGCCGTAAGGACGGCTATCGCTGGGCTGCCGGTTACGCCGGAGCGTCCGGTGCTGCTCATTGAAATGCTTGCAGCGCTGGCGACAACGGTCATTGCGCTTGTTGCAAGTGGCGTTGTTAGTGTGTCGCTGGAGCCGTGGGGTGACATCGCCGCCGCCGTCTGTATCGTGGCCATATTGGTGGGCGTCTCGCTGCTGCTGGCGCTGCAAGTGCGTCGCCTCATCGCCGGAACTGTGGTGTCGGAGGCCGAGGCGCGCGCCGTGATTGCGTGCATTGGGCGGGCCGCCAACCAGACCGGCTCCATCCGTCGTGTTCTCGACGTGGACGCCGTGCATCTGGGGCCGGACGGCGTCGTCGCGCGGGTGCAGCTTGCCTTCAAAGACGGGGTCAGCGCGCATCATGTGGCAGGGGTTGTGGCAAAGCTGCGCGCCGGCGTTCAGGCGGAACTGCCGTATGTGGATGTGGTGCTGGCCGCGCCTCAAGGCCAACAGTCGGCCGCGAAAGAGGGTTCGTGATGTTGACGTTGATGCTGTTGCGACACGCCAAGGCTGAGCCCGGCAGCGCACGCCTGGCCGATCAGGATCGCCCGCTGAGCGGCCGCGGACAGAGTGATGCGCCGCGCATGGGCGCCTGGATCAGCGAGCACGATCTGGTGCCCGATCTTGTCGTGTGTTCCACCGCGCGCCGGACCCGGGAAACGCTAACGTTGGTGACGCCTGCGTTCGGCCGTGACGTGCCCGCAAGCTTTGATCCAGCCGTTTATGAGGCCACCACCGCGCGCCTGCTCACCGTGCTCCGCCGCACACCCGCTGCACCACGCCGGTTGATGCTGATCGGGCATAATCCCGGCCTGGAAGATCTCGCGCTCGATCTCATGGGGGACGCCGAACCGGGCGTTGCCGAGCGTCTGCGTGCGAAATTTCCCACGTGTGGCCTTGCCGTGCTCGATCTCCCTGTGGCCGCGTGGGCACAGCTGACGCCACGATCCGCGCGGCTCACCCAGTACATGGCGCCGCGGTTCTTCGACGTGACACCGGGGACAGAGGGTGCCTGATCAACGCGGGCCTTCGCGACGAAAGCTGAGCGTCTTTTTTTTCGGCGCCGCCTCCCGTGGCAACGCCTTGCGGCGCTGGCGCTGGATACGCTTGAAGCGCTCGATAGCGTCGCGCAGATCGCGCACAACATCGGCAGTTTCGTCGCGTTTCTTGGCACGGCTGCGCCACACCACCAGCACGCGCAAGGCGTTGGCGATGTGGTCGTCGGTCATCTCGTCGAGCGGGATCTCGCGGCCGTCCCGCGTCGTCCACAGCAGCAACTCGCGCTGAGCCGCACGTGCGTTGAATGTGGACTGGCTGTCGATGCGGGCGGGCAGCATGGTGGCGCGTGATTCCTGTCTGTGCTCGCTACCACGATTGGCACCCAGAGCTAAAGTGCCACATCGCGGCAGCGGCACCACTCTCACCCAACGGGTGAGATGCGAAAGGCTTCGCCTCTCGCGCTCTCCGACGAGGGCTCGCCGCCCTCGACCCGCACTGTTTTGTACCGCTGTGGCCACGACCACCCCAGACGGGTTTCAAAAGGGCTATGCCCTTTTGCGGGTTCAAAGGGCTATGCCCTTTGGCTTTCCCACCGCGCACTCGCTCTCATCCCAATAATTCCCGCAACGCGGCAATGGCCCGATCCACGTCGGCAGCATCGTTGTAGATATGCGGCGACAGCCGCAGCCGCCCGAGTCGCATCGCCGAATAGACGCCGCGCCGTGCCAAGTGCTGGGCGAGATCTGCGGGACGGCCGCGTGGAAATCCGAGCGCCAGGATATGCGGCGTGCGGTGTGCGGCGGGTGTCAGCGTCACCGGCAGTCCGGCCACACCATCCGCGAGCCGGTCGGTAAGCGGCTTGATGTGCGCGGCGATGGCGGCCGGCCCCATGCCGTTGACCATCTCGATGCCCGCCGCGGCCATCGGCATGGATAGGAAATGGTCGCGCTCGCCCATGTCGAAGCGCCGCGCGGTATCGGCGAATGCGAGGTCGGCGAAATAGACGTCGTTCTCGGCGCGCACATCGCGGCGGCTGTGCTGGGTCTGCTCGAGGGGCAAGCCGTTCTGCCGGCGCTTGGCGATGTAGCAGAAGGCGCGGCCGTAGGGGCCGAGCAGCCATTTGTAGGTCGGGAACACCAGCGCATCCGGGTCGAGTGCGGC
>JANYHP010000532.1 GCA_025359005.1 Hyphomicrobiaceae bacterium
CGTCAGCGTGTAGGCGCGCACGTCCAGCATCACCTCGAGGAACGGCCGCAGCGACAGGCGCGGGCCGACGAACAGGGCCAGATCGTGCTCCATTCAATCACCCTCTGGCGTTGAAGATCAACGCTGCCCCGGCCGCGATCAAGGTGAAGCCCGTCGCGCGTGACCAGCCGAGCGGCTGCTTGAGCACGAACACCGAAAATCCGGCAAACACAATCAGCGTCACCACGTCCTGGATCGTCTTCAGTTGCGCGCTCGAATAGACCGCGTTGCCATAGCGGTTGGCCGGCACCGCCAGGCAATACTCGAAAAACGCGATGCCCCACGACGCCAGCACGACCAGCCACAGCGCCGCGCTTCTATAGTTCAGATGGCCGTACCACGCGACCGTCATGAACACGTTCGACGCGACGAGCGCAAATATCGGGGCGGAGTATGACAACATGGGTCCTCCAGTCGGCGATTGGGTGCGCGCGGCTTGCGATTTCCCGGCGGACGCATATACCGTGCGCGATCATCTCTGTGTCACTGCGCCGGCACGGCGTCCACTGCACACGTGCGATCCAGAATCTCGCGATCTCATCAGCACATCGTGGGGTCAGGCCCATGGATCTGCCCCCAACACTCAGACCCCAGCACCCCCACCTCCGAGGCCACCGATGACATCGAAATCTGCTCCCCTGCGCATTGGCGTGCTCGGCGCGGCCAACATCGCCCGCCAGTTCATCGCGGCCGTCAAACCATCGCCGCTGGTTGCCGTCTCGGCGGTCGCCAGCCGCGACGCCGACAAGGCCGCAGCCTTCGCCAAAGAGACGGGTGTTGGCCGCTCGCTCGGCTCCTACGAGGCGCTGCTCGCTGACCCGGACATCGACGCCATCTACAATCCGCTGCCCAACAGCCTGCACGCCACGTGGTCGATCAAGGCGGTCGAGGCCGGCAAGCACGTGTTGTGCGAAAAGCCCTTGGCCGCGACCGGCGCGGAAGCGCAGGCCATGTTCGCCGCGGCCGCCAAGCACGGTGTGCACCTTGTCGAAGCCTATCCCTATCTGTCGCAGCCGATGACGTTGCGCGTCCGCGAGCTGGTGGCGGCCGGCGCCATCGGTCGTCCGCAACTGATCCGCACCAGTTTCGGCGTGCCCTTCTCCGACCCCACCAATGTGCGCCTCAAGGCCGATCTCGCCGGCGGCGCGCTGATGGATGTCGGCAGCTACGCTGTCAGCTTCGCCCGCATCCTCGCCGGCGAGCGCCCGTCGCGCGTCCACGCGGTCGCCCGCTGGGCCGAGACCGGTGTCGATCGCACCTTGGTCGGCACGCTCGAATTCCCCGGTGGCGCCATCGCCCAGGTCGCCGCCAGCTTCGCTACCGGCTATCACCGCCACGCCCAGATTGCTGGCGAGACCGGGTCCATCGACACCCAGTATCTCAACCACCCGCCCATGGGCGGGCCGGCCGCGTTCCAGATCCGCCGCGGCCCGACGGCGGCAACGGCGTCCGAGACCGTCGACGTGCCCGGCGGCAATGGCTTCCTGCTGGAGGCAGAGAGTTTTGCGCGTCTCGTCTCTGGCGGTGCGGCGCATTGGAACGGCGCGACACCGGCCGAATCCATCGACATCGCGCTGACGCTCGAAGCGCTGCTGAACAGTGCCCGCTCCGGCAAGGCCGTCGATCTGTCCGCCTGACGGCGCGGCGCGCGAGTGGTCCGGCACCAACAGAAGATTCCCCCTCTTGTCATGCCGGCCCCTGCCGGCACCCACGGCAAAGTCGCGATATTTCTGATGCGTGTCGTGGGTCCCGCCACCAGCCGGGATGACGAGAAATAAGGGTAACAAGCGGTGGAGTCACAACAGGAGCTGCGAGGCGTCAGTCACGCTGCCTTACCGCGTCTTGCTGTCGCCGAATTGGAGTTCGGCGAGGCGGGCGTAGAGGCCGTCTTTGGCGACCAGCGCGGCATGCGTGCCTTCCTCGACGATGCGGCCCTGGTCCAGCACCAGAATGCGATCGGCCTCCAGCACGGTGGCGAGGCGGTGCGCGATGACCAGCGTGGTGCGCCCGCGCATGACGCCGTCGAGCGCCCGCTGCACGGCCACTTCGTTTTCCGCGTCCAGCGCGCTGGTGGCCTCGTCCAGCAGCAGGATCGGCGCATTGCGCAGGATCGCGCGGGCGATGGCGATGCGCTGGCGCTGGCCACCCGACAGCATCACGCCGCGCTCACCGACCAGCGTTTCGTAGCCTTGCGGCAGCGCGCGGATGAAGGCGTCGGCCTCCGCGGCGTGCGCGGCAGCCTCGATGGCCGCGCGGCTCGCGCCCGCCACGCCATAGGCAATGTTGTCGGCGACCGACTGGGCGAACAGCGCGATATCCTGTGGCACGATTGCGATCCGGCGGCGAACGGCTACGGGATCGGCGGCGGCGACGGGCACGCCGTCGACCGAAACGCTGCCGCTATCGGGATCGTAAAAGCGCAACAGCAGCGAAAACACGGTGCTCTTGCCGGCGCCGGAGGGGCCGACGATGGCGACGCGCTCGCCTGCGCGGATGGCGAACGACACGCCATCGAGCGCCAGCGTTTCGGGGCGGCTCGGATAGCGGAACGACACCGCGTCGAACCGGATGGTGCCGAGCGGCGGCTCGGGCAGCGCTTGCGGCACCGCCGGGGCCCTGATCGTCGGCACCAGGGCCAGCAATTCGGACAGGCGCCCGGCGGCACCCGCAGCCTGCGCCACCTCGCCCCACACTTCCGACAGTTCCGCCAGCGCGCCACCGGCGAACAGTGCGTAGAGCACGAACTGGCCAAGCGTGCCGCCGCTGAGTTCACCCGTCACCACGCGGCTTGCCCCATACCAGAGCACGCCCGTGATCGAACAGACGATGAGCAGGATCGTCGCCGCCGTCAGGAACGCGCGTGACACCAGCCGGCGCCGCGCGGCCTCGAACGCGGTCTCGCTGGCGGCGGCAAAGCGCGCGCTCACCGCGCCCTCGTTGGTGGAGGCCTGTAGCGTCCGTACGGCCGCGAGATTTTCCGCGGCATAAGCAGATGCGTCGGCGAAGGTGTCCTGCGCCACGCGCGATTTCGACGTGACCGCTCGGCCCGCCGCCATCAGCGGCAGCACGATCGCCGGAATGGCCAGTGCGACGAGGCTGGTCAGCCGCGGGCTGGTGGCGATCATCATGGCGACGGCGCCCGTCAGCATGATGACGTTGCGGGCGGCCTGGCTCATGGTCGAGCCGGATGCAGCCTTGAGCTGCGTGGTGTCGGCGGTGAGCCGGCTGACGATTTCGCCCGAGCGCGTCGTTTCGTAGAAGGCCGGGCCCAACGTCACCAGATGCCGGAACAGATCGCTGCGCAAGTCGGCGACGACGCGCTCGCCCAGCCAGTTGACGGTGTAGAAGCGCGCCGAGCTGGCCACCGCGAGCACCGCGCCGAGGCCGATCAGCAGCAAAAACGCCGTGTTGAGATGGGCACCGTCGCTGCCCGAAAAACCCTGATCGATCATGCGGCGCACGGCGATCGGCATCATCAGCATGGCCAACGCGGAGACGACCATGGCGATCGCCGCGAACGTCAGCATGCGCGTCTGGCGGGCGATGTAGGGCTTCAGCGTCAGCAACGCCGACAGCGGCGGGCGCGGTTGGGCGGTGTCCGTGACAGGCGGCGGCGCCACAGCCTTGGTCGCGGCGGCGGTGGGCCCCTCCTGCCGGCGTGCGCTTACGGCGGGGCCAGGGCTGGGCAGGGCGCCGGCGGGCAGCGCAGCTGAGGATCGGCGATCGGCCAAGTGACGGGACTTTCAGCAATTTTTTGGGATGGTGCCGACGCAACTTGGCCAGCCGTGGGGGACAATGCCAACGGCACGCGCCAAGTGCAAGTGAGGCATAGGGTCTGGCGGCGGCCGAGGCCCGCCCGGCACGAAAACGCCGCAGCGGAGGACCGCTGCGGCGCGAGACGCCTGGTTGAATGATGCGCCAGCCTTGGTTCAGTGCGTGAAGTGGCTCTGGGCGAAGAAATAGGGGTCGACGTGTTCGACGTGGATCTCGACGGCGACGGCGCCGTTGATCTTCTCAAACAGTGTCGTGCCGGTGCCCTCGCGGTCGCTATCGAAGAACCAGCCGTTCTGGCCGTTGCCATAGACGGGGGTCTGGTTGCCGAAGGTGGTGCCGTGCAGGTCGATGGTGTCTTCGCGAGTGTTGAAGTCGCGGATGATGATGCCGCGGAAGCCTTCCGACGATTGGTCGAAATGGAACGTATCGGCGCCGGCCCCACCAGTCAGGTGGTCGTTGCCGCCTTCGGCATAGAGGTGGTCATTGCCGTCGCCGCCGTTGAGGACGTCGTCGCCCTTGCCGCCATGCAGCCAGTCGTTGCCGGCGCCGCCGTAGAGATAGTCGTTGCCGAGACCGCCATAGAGCGCGTTGTTGCCCGCATCCCCCATCAGTACGTCGTCATGGCTTGAGCCCACCAGGCCCTCGATGGAGACATAGGTGTCGCCCTTGGCGTCGCCCGTGTTGCGGCTGCTGTCGCCGAGGTCGGCCCACACGCCGCTTTCGGCGGAGGTGTACTGCACATAGTCGAAGCCGGCGCCGCCGTTCATGTAGTCGGCCCCCTTGCCGGCGAAGAAGTTGTCGTTGCCGTTGCCGCCGAACATGGTGCTGCCGTCGTTGCTGGCAACCAGATTGTCATTGCCGTCGCCGCCGTCGAGCCACTGGCTGTGGCTGTTGGAATAGAGCGTGTCGTTGCCGGCGGTGCCCGTCGTGGTGGTGTGGAACCAGTCTGTTTGCGGCTGGCGCAGGACAGCGCCGACGAGGTCTGTGAAGTGGGTCATGGCGGTGTGTCCGGGTTTGGGGCGATGGGGGGTGATGGAGTGTTCGGGTGATGGGGCGAGGACTGTGGTGCGTGGCGTCGCCGCTGCACTTGGGTCGACACTACGGCCTCCCCGCCCGGTCGCAGTTCCGTGCGGAACGCGCGATAAAAAAGCGAGAACGGAGGCACGTCCCAGTCGTCTGTGCCCGCGCGCGGCGATGGTGAGCCGCAGTGGGCGAGGGGCGGGTAACGGTTTGCGATGCTCGTTTAACGCAAAATATACCCAACTTTTATGGTTCCGTTGTCTTAACCCCAATCGCAGCGTACCTCATCGGAACCCTCCGCAAGTTACGTGAACGGTTAACGTGCTCCACTCAGGCAAAACCGAAGTATCGCTCTACAAGCTGCTCGACTCGCTGCACGAGTTGGACACGCTGGGTGGCACCGTGTCGCTGGGCGACCGCCATGGCGTGGTTGTCGCGCTGGGCGGCCGCCCGATCGGCCTGTGGGGCATCCTCGGGGACACCTACGTGTTCCGCGAGTTCGGCAACTACGAGCCCGCGCTCACCGCGAGTACCGCCGAGGACGTCGTCGAGATGACGCTGGCGCTGCTTTATCTGTGCCGCCACGGCTGGGCTGAGCGCCTCGGTGCCATCGGCACGGTCATCCGCGCCGCCTGAGTGTCTGCCCGATTATTGATCCGGCGGGCACATTGACAGTGCCGTGGCGATCCCTACATCTAGGCGACGTTGCGTCCGCCCGCGGACGCCGATCCCGACCCCGCACGTGAGTGCCAGCTGGAGAGTGCCATGAGCGCGCAAGCCATCCACGATTGGATTGCCAAGACAGTCGCGTCCAACGACGTCGTGCTTTTCATGAAGGGCACCAAGCAGTTCCCCCAATGCGGCTTTTCGAGCCAAGTGGCGCAGATCCTCGGTCATGTTGGCGTCGCCTACACGGACGTCAACGTCTTGGAAAACATGGAAATCCGGGACGGCATCAAAGCGTTTTCTGACTGGCCGACCATCCCGCAGCTCTACGTCAAGGGCGAGTTTGTCGGCGGCTGCGATATCGTCCGCGAGATGTTCCAGCAGGGCGAGCTGTTGCAGTTGCTCGACGAAAAGCACATCGCCTTCGACAAGTCGAAAATGAGCGCCTGAGTGTTGCCGGGTGCGTGATTGGCAGGCTGCCGTGGCGGTCTGCCGTGCCGAGCCCGAACTCCCGGCTCAGTTCGCCTTGGCATCGACGGCGTCGGCGGTGAGGCTGTAGCCGGTGTCGGCGAGGCCTGTGAACTGGCCCTCCGTCGATAGCGTGCCGGTGACGTAGACCGGGTCGAACTGGCCTTTGATCGTGATGCCCTGCGGTGCCTTCACGTAGACGATCTGGTTGGCTGGCGGCGGCGGCACGTGGATGCAGGCGCCGACAAACGGCACTAGCAAGAACTCCGTCACCTTCGTCGCGTCGAAGTCGAGCGGCACCACATACCCCCCGAGCCGCACGCGCTTGCCGTTGAGATCCGCCACCACCGGCGCCAGCGTGGCCGGTGGTTTGCTGGCCCCCGACAGCCATTTGCCGTCGCCCTGAATAACGCTTTGATCGTGCCCCGCCGCGGCGGGTCCATTGGGCTGCGGCGTCGCACCGGAAAAGAAGGGCTTGGCCTTTGCTTTCGGCGCTTCCAATGGCACCAGGGTCGCCCAGGTGATGTCGCGCGCCGCCTCCAGGGCGCTGGCCGGCAGGCCCACCCAGACGGGCACCGCCGCAACGGCCAAAGTCAGTAGAAATCGCCGCATCTCATGTTGCTTCGTCATGTCCGCACCATCATCCCGTCGGCCAACGACAATCGATACGCCCTGAGCGCCGGCAGCAGTCCCGCCACGATGCCACCCGCCAGAATAGCGCCAAGCAGGCTCCACTCATAGGCCGTCGGCAGCGTGACCGGGATATAGAGACCGAACCATCGGTCGATAAGGGGTTGCAGCCCGAGCAAGGCACAATAAAGGCCGGCGATCCCCATCACGATTCCGGCACCGACCAGCAGCGCTGCCTCCGTCACCAGCAACCCCAGGATGGTGGCCGGCCCCGCCCCCACCGAACGCAAGATCGCCATCTCGCGCCGGCGCTCGTTCAGCGTCGTCAAAATCGTCGTCACCATGCCGATCAGCGCCGTCACCACCACCATGAACGACACCGCCGTCAGCGCCACCTCGGCAGTGCCCACGAGGCCCCACAACTCCTGCAGCGCCGCCCCCGGCAGGATCGCGCTCAACGGCTCCGCCCGATACTCGTTGATCGCCCGTTGCAGCTTAAAGGCGGCGGCGCGCGACTTGAGCCCGATCATCGCCGCAGTCACGGCCTTGGGCGTCAGCGACATGGCCCGGACGGCATCGGCAGTGACGCCTCCACTGGCTGGCCGCGACCCCGATTGCCAGTCGACGTGGATCGCCTCGATGGCTTCCAGGCTCACATGCACGGTACGGTCGGCCGGGGTGCCGGTTTTGGCGAGAATGCCGGCGACGCGGAACGGCTTGTCGTCGTGGGTGACGAAGGCGACGGAGCCGAGCCCGTGCGCCACCACGATCGGATCGCCCACCTTGTAGCCGAGCGCCCGCGCCACATCGGCGCCGATCACCGTATCGAACAGGTCGGCGAACGGGCCGCCCGCGCTGAACGCCAACGCTTGGCCGCGCCGGTATTTGTAGTGCTCGAAATAGCCGGTCGTTGTGCCGAGCACCCGGAAGCCCGCATGCGTATCGCCGAGCGACAGCGGCACCACCCAGGCGACGTCCGGCGACTTGGCGATGTCCGACAGTGACGCCCACGTGATGTTGTTGGTGGCGTTGCCGATGCGGAACACCGCGTAGAGCAGCAGGTTGAGGCTGCCCGAGCGCGCGCCGATGATCAGATCGGTGCCGGAGATGGTGTCGGCGAAGCTCTGCCTGGCGCCGGTCCGCACGCGCTCGACGCCGAGCAGCAGCATGACGCTCAAGGCAATCGCAAATGCCGTCAGAAATGCTGTTCCCAGCCGGTTTCTGAGCGATTGCAAGGCCAGCCGCTGGATGATCATGACGTCGCTCCCCGGCTGACGGTCGCGAAGCTGTCGAGCCGTTCGACGCGGCCGAAGCGGGGTGCCAGCGTTTCGTCGTGGCTGACCATGATGAGGGTGGCGCCCGCCCGGTCACGGTCCGCGAACAGCAGGTCGAGGAATGCCGACTGGTGCGCCTTGTCGAGCGATGATGTCGGCTCGTCGGCGACGATCAGGTCCGGCGCACCGATCATGGCGCGGGCGGCGGCCACGCGCTGCTGCTGGCCGACGCTGAGGGAGGACGCGCGGGCGCCGTCACGAGCTTGTCTGCCAAGGCCAAGGTCGTCCATGAGCCGTAGGGCGTCACGCTCGGGTGTTCCACCGGCCGCCGCGGCCCGCGCGCGCCGGCCGGGCGCGAACGCCAGCGGCAACAGTGCGTTGTCGAGCACGGACGCATACGGCAGCAAGTTGAACTGCTGGAAGATGATGCCGAAATGCTCGGCGCGGAAGCCGTCGCGGGCGCGCCCGCTCAGCTGTCCGAGATCCTGCCCCAGCACGCGCACGGTTCCCTGGTCGGGCACGACGATGCCGGCGAGCAGACTGAGAAACGTCGATTTCCCGCTCCCCGATGGCCCGAGCAGCAGCAAGCGCTCGCCACGCTGCAGCGTGAACGCCTGGATCGCCAGCGCGAAAGCATGCCGTCCCGGCCACGCAAAGCGCACGTCGGCGAATGTGACGATGGCGTCGGAAATGGGCGCTCTCCCAAAGGCTACTGCGACCGCTGTGCCGCGTCTTGCGGCGTGATGCAATGCCGGCGTTGCCGCAGGTTTGGGCGGGCTCAGTGTGTCTCTGGTGTCTGCAACGGCCGTGAGATGGCGACCCGTTCGTGGCGGAGGCTCGACGACAGCCAGAAGGTGGCGAGCCCGACCGCCGCCGCGCCGGCTGCCATGGCAAACGACCAGGCGTAGCTGCCCGTCCAGGTGTGCAGCGCCCCCGAGAGCAGGCTGCCGACGCCCGCCCCCGCCCCGAGCGCCATCGACAGAGTGCCGAAGATCGCACCCACCGATCCGCCCGCGAAAATTTTGGCCACCAGCGCCACCAGGATCGGCCCACGCGCGCCCTGCATGAGCCCGAAACACAGCACGAAGCCATAGATCAGCACGACCGACGGCCACCATTGCACCGCCAGCAGGCTCAAAATCCCGATGATCGTGATTATGTAAGACAGCGTTACCACGGGAAGGCGCCCGAGACGGTCCGACAGCGAGCCCATCACCAGGATGCCGATCACCGACAGCACGCCCGTCGCGCCGAATGCCCAGGCGGCCAGTTGCCGATCGAATCCCCGCTCCACCAGGAAGGCGACCGAGTGCGGCAGCACGCTGTAGGCCGCCACCGACGTCGCGAAGTAGGCCAGAAACAGCATCCAGAACGCGCGCGTGCGGAGCGCTGTTCGCGCGGTCCAAGTCGTCGTGCCGTGCTCGGTGAGCGCGGTGGCGGCGGCGGTTTTCATGTCCCGCCAGGTATCAGACCCGGCGCTGTAACGGCTCATCGGCAGCACGAACAACAAGGGTACGACGGCCAGCACAAACAGCCCCTGCCACGCATGCACCGTACGCCAGTCGTGGGTCGCCAGCAGGTGCTGCGCCAGCGGCGGAAACGTCAGCATGCCGGCGCCGACCGCCGCGTAGGGCACGGCAGCCACGGTGCCGAGCCGCGCCGTGAACCAGCGGCTGAGCAGGCTGGACGCCGCCACCATGCTGAGGCCCGCTGCGCCGAGCCCGCCCAGTACACCAGTGCCGAGGTAGTAGGTCCAGATGGTCTCGGCCCGCGCGCCCACCAGATAGCCGGAACCGAGTGCGATGAGGCCAGCCGCGTAGCACGCGCGCGCGCCCATCCGGTCGATGAACTGGCCCACGAAAGGCGCGGCGATCCCATAGGCCAACATGTAGATCGAGTAAGTCGCAGCAATGGCAGCCCGGTCGACGCCAAGGGTCGCCTCCACCGGCAGCAGATAGACCGCGAACGTCTCCGTGATGCCGCGGCCGATGGTGTTCATCAGGAACGTGAGCGCAACGAGGCCAGCCACGAACCTCGCCGGCGTGGCGCGCGCAGCGGCTGGTTCGGCGGTCGTGTCCATCGGCGGCGTCAGCAAATCTTTCACGTGGGGCCTTCGAGACGGACAGCGCTCGCGCATGGTGCATGAATTGCCAGCCAGGACGAGGCACCGTGCCACGCCCGACGCGGCCGCGCCATGCCGGCAGCGCGACGCAGGCATCCCCCGGCGCGCAGCCACGGGCAAGCCATAGCAACCATGGCCCGTGTGGCCGCCAGACATTCCCTTGACGCTGGCCCCTTGCATGGTCTACCCCAAGTGCGCTGGCTGGCTGGACAAATGTTCCCGCCGCAAAGGTCGGCTTTCGGAGCGTGGCGCAGCCTGGTAGCGCATCTGCCTGGGGGGCAGAGGGTCGCAGGTTCAAATCCTGTCGCTCCGACCAATCTTTCAAAATTTATCGCACAGGCGCAGCAAGCGCACCGGGCAAACCGACGCATTGGCGGACGTTGTCCGCGCTTGTGTCGCCCTCGAGTGTTGCGACACTGACAGTGCGCTGCGGCATCCTTGAGCCCCTTTGCGCCACGCGCTGCACGATCCGAGGCCCGGTCGTCCTCCGGCGCCTTACTCATACCGCCGCGGTTTCCACCAAGGCACGGTCTTGGGCATATCGGCCGAGACGGTGTCGGGGAAGCGGGCTGGGCGCTTTTCTAGGAACGACATCACACCCTCCTTGGTGTCGCGGCTGCGGCCGCGTTCGTAGATGAGGCGGCTGTCGATCTTGTGCGCCTCCATGGGGTGGTCGGCGCCGAGCATGCGCCAGATCAGTTGCCGGTTGAGCGCCACTGAAACCGGCGCGGTGTTATCCGCAATCTCGCGCGCAATAGCCCGCGCGGCCGGCAGCAACGCGGCGGGCTCCACAACTTTGCTCACCAGCCGGCCGGCCAGCGCCTCGCTGGCTGGAAACACGCGGCCCGACAGCGTCCATTCGAGCGCTTGCGACACGCCCACCGCGCGCGGCAGGAACCAGCTCGAGCACGCTTCCATCACGATGCCGCGGCGCGCGAACACGAAGCCGAAGCGCGCCTCCGTCGAGGCGATGCGAATGTCCATCGGCAGCAGCATGGTGGCCCCGATGCCCACGGCTGCGCCATTGATGGCACCGATCACCGGCTTCAGGCTTTCGAAGATGCGCAAGGTCACGCGCCCGCCGCCGTCCCGCGCGCTGTCGTCGGACAGATCGGGCGTACCGGCAGCCCCCGGCTTGATCGTGCCGCGCGCGTCATAGTCGAACGTTTTCTCTCCACCCGACAGATCGGCGCCGGCGCAGAAGCCGCGGCCGGCGCCCGTCACGATCACCGCGCGCACGGCGTCGTCGGCGTCCGCCGCATCGAACGCCGAGATCAGCTCGGCCATCATCACGCGGTTGAATGCATTCAGCTTGTCCGGCCGGTTGAGCGTAATCGTCGCGATCCCCGCGTCGACTGCGTAGGTGATCGTCGTTGGCTGCATGGGCGTACTCTCCGGGGGGCTGCGACCACCCCAGGGAATGCCAGCGGCCAGCCGGTGTCAAATGATTGCCGAGGTGGAGGCTTGCATGGCTCGGCTGTTGGGATGACAGTCGGGTGTACTTAAACAACCCGGCGGCGCATCCCGTGACGTTTCCCACGCTTTCCATTCTCGACCAGTCGATCGCGAACGCGGGCCAGCCGCAACGCCAGGCCATCGTCAACACTGTCGCGCTGGCGCGCGCTGCCGACACAATGGGCTATGCGCGCTTCTGGGTGTCCGAGCACCACAACAACGCGACCATCGTCGGCAGCGCGCCGGAGATCCTGATCGCGGCGATCGCGGCGACCACCAGCCGCATTCGGGTCGGCGCGGCCGGAGTGATGCTGCCGCACTACGCACCCTACAAGGTGGCCGAGCAGTTCCGCGTGCTCGACGCACTGGCGCCGGGTCGGATCGATCTGGGGCTTGGTCGCGCACCCGGCTCCGACGGGCGCACCGCCTACGCCTTGAACCCGCTGGCCAGCGAGCGGCCTGCGCAGTTTCCAAGCGACATCCGCGATCTCTCCGACTGGCTCGCCGCGACGCCGCTGCGCGAGGGGCACCCCTATGCCGGCGTCAAGGCCTATCCGGCCGGTGAAACGACGCCGGAGATGTGGGTGCTCGGCAGTTCGGACTATGGCGCACAGGTCGCAGCGCACTTCGGTTTGCCCTATGCGTTCGCCTGGTTCTTCACCGATGGGGCCGGCGGCGAGCACGCCATGAAACTTTATCACGACACCTACAAGCCGAGCGCGCGCCATCCCGAGCCGCGCGCGGCGCTCTGTGTGTGGGCACTCGCCGCGGCGACAGACGACGAGGCGGCGCACCATTTTTCCTCCCGCGCCCGCTTTCGCCTGTTGCGCGATCGCGGCCAGTTCCTGCCGCTCGAAGCACCCGAGGTCGCGCTCGCGCATGACTATACCGATGCCGAGCGCGCGCGCATGGAGGCCTGGCGCCGCGCGGCCTTCGTCGGCACAGGCGCCGATGTTGCCGCCCGCATCCGCGATCTTGCCGACCGGACCGGCGCCCGCGAGATGGCCGTCGTCACCTGGGCCACCGACGAAGCGGTGCGCCAGACCAGCTATCGCCTGATCGCGGATGCGGCCGGGCTCGGCGGCACGCGCTGACGGTTTCCGGGTGGCTCACCGTCCCTCGCCTTTGGCTCCGCCCGGTCGGTGAACCTCCGCATGGAATGGCTCACAGCCCGTAGGGCGCAATAGCCTTCGCGTATTGCGCCGGAGGCAGCCACCGAACGCGCCGCCGGCGCAATACGGCCCGAGTGGCTTAATGCGCCGACGCCCATTCCCGTTGGTGTTGCGTCTCTTGCACCCTCGGCGGATCAAGCGGGATAGGCGTGGGTGGCGCGCCCCTGACTTGCCATCGCGGCAGTGCCGTGGGATGGCCTGCGGCTCAAACCAGACACAACGAACGTTCGGCGAAGCGCCCATGGCCACCTACAAATCCGACTTTCTCAACACGTTGCACGCGCGCGGATTCATCCACCAGTGCTCGGACTTCGCCGGCCTCGATGCGCTGGCCGCCAAGGGCCGGGCGATCGGCTATGTGGGCTACGACTGCACCGCGCCGTCGCTGCACATCGGCAATTTCATTTCCGCCATGATGCTGCATTGGCTGCAGGAAACCGGCAACAAGCCGATCACCTTGATGGGTGGCGGCACGACGCGCGTGGGCGACCCCTCCGGCAAGGACGAAACGCGCGCCATCCGCTCGGTCGAAGAGATCGACGCCAACAAGGACAGCATCAAAGGCGTGTTCGCCAAGCTGCTGCGGTTCGGCGATGGCGCCACCGATGCCATCATGATCGACAACGCCGAGTGGCTGACGAAAATGCTGTGGATCGACATGCTGCGCGATGTCGGCAAGCACTTCTCGGTCAACCGCATGCTGGCGATGGACTCCGTCAAGCTGCGTCTCGAGCGCGAACACGAGATGAGCTTCATCGAATTCAACTACATGATCTGCCAAGCCTACGATTTCACCGAACTGCAACGGCGGCTCGGCTGCAATCTGCAGATGGGCGGTTCGGATCAGTGGGGCAACATCATCCAGGGCGTCGACCTCGGCCGCCGCATGACGTTGAAGGAGCCGTTGTTCGCGCTGACCACGCCGCTGCTGACCACCGCGTCCGGCGCCAAGATGGGCAAGACCGCGGCCGGCGCCGTCTGGCTCAATGAAGCGCAGTTCAGCGCGTATGACTTCTGGCAATACTGGCGCAACACCGAGGATGGCGACGTCGGCCGCTTCCTCAAATTGTTCACGCTGCTGCCGCTCGACGAGATCGCCCGTCTCGAAGCCTTGCAAGGCGCCGAGATCAACGAGGCCAAGAAGGTGCTGGCCACCGAGGCGACCGCGCTGCTGCACGGCCGCGCCAAGGCCGACGCCGCGGCAGCCACCGCGCAGAAAACGTTCGAGCAAGGCGGCGCCGGCGACGATCTGCCGACCATCGAAGTGGCGCGCGCCGACATCGACAACGAGCTCGCAGTGATCGCCGCGTTCGTGGCCTCGGGTCTCGTCAAGTCCAACGGCGAGGCCAAGCGAAATATCCACGGCGGCGCGCTGCGCATCAACGATGTGGCCGTCACCGACGAGAAGGCCAAGCTGACCCCGCGCGATATCAACGCCGACGGCATCATCAAACTCAGCCTCGGCAAGAAAAAGCACGTGCTGCTGAAGCCCGTGTGAGGGGTGGCGCCTGTGGGCTGGCGCGCACACCTCTTTGATCTGGACAGAAACCTCGAGCGGCTCGCCAGCGTCGCCGCAAAAATCGCGCCCCGACCCTACCAGTCAATCGCATCTGTCAGACCGGCGGAGGGTTGGCGGGGTAATCAAGAGGAAAATGCAGAAAAAATTCTTTCCATCCGAAATAATTTTTCAATTTTAGTAATTTCTGGCGGAGAGGGTGGGATTCGAACCCACGGTACGCTTTCACGTACACACGCGTTCCAGGCGTGCGCCTTAAACCACTCGGCCACCTCTCCATCTCAGGGAACGGCGCGGACTATAGCCATGCACTACCGAAGCGCAAGGCCGCCGCGCGCGATTGCGCGGTATAAGCCCGGCCAACGGCGTGCGCGGGCTTTAGAATTTGAAGCCGTAACGGACGCCGAGGTCGTCGAGGCCCTCGTTTGACCGTTTGGTGTAGCCGTTAGAAATGTGCTCGAAATACAGTGACACGCTTTGTCCGCCGGCGAAGCGAACGCCGATCTCGGCCGGAAAATGGAACAGCAGCTGGCTGCCGAGGGCCTTGTGATCGAGGGAAGTCGGGTCGCGATAGCCGTTGTGGATGGCCGCGCCGATGCCGAGGCCGAAGAAAACGCCCAGGCCGGCTTCGTATTGCCAGCGTGCGTCGGCATAAGCCTTGGAGGTGCCGTGGTCGAAATTCCAGGTGCCGCCGATGGCCGGGCGAACCTTGCCGCCCCACAGATCGAGCGAGGGTGACAAGATCACTTCGCCGTTGAGGTCGGGGCGATGCGTTTCGATGGAGAAGCCGCTCCACAGGTTTGGTACGTCATGGGCGAGTACGCCAAGTCGCAGTTCCTCGATGAGCGGCCGGGCGGTCTGCGCGCTTGCCGGTGATCCGGCTAAGACTCCCATAAGAATGGCGCCAGACAGGCAGTGGAGCCAAGTCGAACGCCGTGCGGGGGCCTTGCTGCCAAGGATTGCGGTAACTGTTTTCATTGTGCCTGTTGGTGTCGGCGCACGGTCGGTGCGCAGCGAGTTGCTGATCAACGAGCAATTTGTCATCGCCGGTAGCAGTATTTGCCGGACTTTGCATCCCCATTGAGCGCCGGGAGGCTTCGTTTTTTGTTCCTGTGCGGTGCGCTCGGGCTGGCTGGCATCACATCCGGTGAGCCAAAGGCACCTGCTGCTTGTGCATTGCAACCGTGCACTCAGTGGGAGGGTCGCCCAAATGCCTCTTGCAGCAAGCAGCCGATAGGTCGACGAAGCTCGACAAATTATCTAGCAAGGTCTTGATAATGGGATATTTTAGCAAATGGATAGCGTGGGTGTCGGGTCCGCGGCGGGCCGCCGATGAGAATTGCCGCAGGCGCATTTTTAGGCAGCTTGGGGGCTTGCAATCTTGTGCGACGCAGCATATTCTTAATTCACGTTGCTGCTGATTAGGTTCACGGCAACTAGCCCTCCTTGGGCGTTTCCTCCCTAGACTTGGGCCGTTCGTTCCTCGAACGGCTCTTTTTTTGTCTTTTTTGCAGGCTGATGCCGCGCCTTGCTGGCCAATGCCGGCGCGCCCCGTTTTTCCGCCGCAAATCAAACTCAGGTTGCGCTCCCAGCGGCTATTCACGATGGCCGGGCCTTCGAGGAGCCGCATCCCCCATGTCGACGTTTGCCGCTTTCCCGCCAACCCTGCGTGCGTCTGGGGCCGCCGTCGGACTTGGGGTTTTGGCCATGGCGGCTGGACCCGCTGCATCACAAACCCCGCACCCACCGGAGCTTGCCCGCATGACTGTCGAGAAATCGGAACGGACAGTTAGTGTATCGGCGCAGGGGCACGTCAGTGCGGCGCCCGATCGCGCCACGATCTCCACCGGGGTTCTGATCGAGGCGGATACCGCGCGCGAAGCAATGAGCCGAAACAGCGTCGCTATGGGCAAACTCCTCGACGGCCTGAAGGCGCTCGGCATTGCGGCCAAAGACATCAGGACAACGGCCGTGACTGTCAACCCGCGCTATTCCAACGCTCGCGACGGCAAGTCGCCGACGGTCAATGGTTACACCGCACTTAATCAGGTGCAGATCGGGGTGCGCGACTTGGCCAAGCTCGGTGACATCCTCGACGGCGCGCTGTCGCTCGGAGCCAACCAGATGGGTGGCATCGCCTTCGAGGTCAGCGCCGCGGAAACCTTGAAGGACGAAGCGCGCAAGGACGCGATGGTCAATGCCCGCCGCCGCGCCGAACTTTACGCCGCCGCCGCAGGTGTTAAACTGGGCGAGGTCATCGCTATCGCTGAGGATGTACGGATGGGCGGCCCGCCCGTGTTCGCCGGGCGCGTACGCGCCATGGCGGCGTCGGCAGTACCGATTGAAACCGGTGTTGCCGATCTCGATGCGACAGTGCACGTCACATGGTCGCTCAAATAGTACGGGCGCTCATCCAAGCACCCCATGACAAGCACCGATGATCAGTGCGGCGCGGACAGGCCGAGAGCGCCCACCAGCGCGCGGAACACGCGCGTATTCTCCATGTGACCGCGGAATTGGTCCGAGCCGGGGCCGGTGGCGGTGAGAATAACGTCGTCGGCGGAGTGGACGCCCGACGCCGCCGTGATCGGCAGGTTTCCTTGCATGCGCGTGGCGGTCGGTCCGCAGTATTCCTCGTTGGCCACCTGCGTCTTGCCGTCGGGGCCAGCTTTCACGGGCTCAAACTCGCCGTTGAGAAACGGTTTGCCGCTGGTGCAATGATCGGGATAGGCGCCAAAGGTGAAGGCGAGGCGGCGTGACACGTCGACGGTGGCGGGATATCCGTCCTTGTCGGGCGCGGGATAATTGGGGAAACCGGCGTCGGCGTAGGTGCCGATCTTGTCGCGCAGGCGTGTTCCGGGGCGGTCGTCGTCGACGGTGCCGATGATAGAGACCGGGTGGGCATGGTCGGCGACGACGACGATCATGGTGTCATTGCGCGATGCGGCCCAGTCCTTGGCCAACTTCACCGCATTGTCGAGCATGATCGTGTCATAGACCGCGCGCTCCCAGTCGAGCGAGTGGCTGTACTTGTCGATGCGACCCGATTCGACCATCAGCACAAAGCCTTCAGGCTTGCGCGACAGCACGTCGAGCGCCGTCTTGACCATGTCGGTCAGGTCGGGCTGGTCCTGGTAACGCTTGACCGTGCCGCCCTTGAGCACGCGCCGGTCGAGTGCGCCGTCGATGTTGACCGGATTGAACAGGCCGAGCAGGCGTGTCGTCTTGGCGTCCGCCGCTGCGGCCTTCATGTCGGTGTCGTTGGCGGCGAAGGCATAGCCTTTGGCCGCGAACTTGGCGAGATAGTCGTCGTCGTCCTTCCGCTTCGAGCCGGCCACCGTCTTGGGCAGGAAGTTGGGCGTCCCGCCACCCATAATGACCTCGGGTTCGGCGTCGTAGAACATCTTGACGATGTCATTGTAGTCGGAGCGGCGCCGCGTTTGGGCAACCATGCCGGCAGGGGTGGCGTCCTCGATTTCGGTGTTCGTGACGACGCCGACGGCGAGCCCGAGCTTTCGCTTGACGAGTGACGTGATGGTCTCGACGCGCGGATGGCCAAGTGTCGAGGTGTTGCGCGCACAATAGACGCCGAGCGCATTGACGCACGACTTGTGCCCGGTCGTGTAGGCCGACATCGAATTGGCGCTGTCGGTGACGATCGAGTCCGTGCCCGAGGTGGACACGAGCGCCATATGGGGCATGTCATCGATGGCCAGATCGCCACCATAGTGGCCCTCGGAAATGCCCTTCGACAGCATGCGGGCGGCCGTGCGGTGGGCCACCGACATGCCGTCGCCGATGAACAAGATCACGTTCTTGGCGGCGCGTTTCTCGGGGGTCGCAAACACATCCCAGGTGACCGACGCAGCTTTGCCTCCGGCCTTGACGTCAACGACGTATTTGCCGGGTTTGGCGATTTCTGCGTCGCGCACCCACAGGGCGGACTGATCGAGGCCATCTTCTTTGGCGACGAACGTCGCGGGCTTGCCGAGGATCTCGGCGGCGGGCCGGCCGTTGATGGTGATGGCGACATCGGCCTCGGCTGGCACGCCAGGCACCTCGACCTTGAAGTCGAAGCGGGCGCCCGCAAGGATCTCTGCGCGATTGAGCGGGTAGATCGTCTGAGCCCGCGCGCCGGACAGGCCGGCGACGAGCGCCAGGCAGGCCGCGCCGAGTGATGCCGTTTTCATGGAAGTCTCCGTCGGTGCTCTACCGGAGTGCCATAGGGTGCGCGTGTGAAGCTTTGTTGACACTTTTATCGGCCGCTGGCGCACGCATATTGCACCGATGCACCAGCTGCGCGGATAGCGCTCGAACTGAGTGTCGGATATAGCTGGCTCGAGTCAGTGGTTGACGTGGCCGACGCTGCGCCAAGGTGGCGGTTTGCTGTCGCCAGGGGATCTTTTGCATGACACCGTTCCGTGATGCCTCGATGCCACTGCCGGCGGTCGCGCTGGGGGTTTTCGGACTGGTTCCGCTGGTCGCGTGTGCCGCACAGATTGCGCTTGGCTGGCCGTTGGCCCCGCGGATGACCGGGCCGGCGCTTTATGCGCTAACGCTTTATGGGGCGGTCGTGCTGTCGTTTTTGGGCGGCATCCAATGGGGACTGGCGGTCGCTTCCGCAGATCGCAGCGACGCATGGCGGCGCTATGGCCTGGCGATCGTGCCGTCGTTGGCCGCCTGGGCCGGTGCCTGGATTGGCGGCCGCACCGGGCTCGCCACCTTGGCCGCAGGATTCGGCATCTGGTGCATTTATGAGCTCTGGTCGACGGGGCTTGGCGAGGCACCGAGCTGGTATGGCCGGTTGCGGGTGGGGCTTTCAGTTGTGGCGGTGGCGTCACTTGCGGCAGCCGCTTACTACGGACCGTTTTGAGATACGGGATTAGCGAGTTTCACTTTGGTATGGCAGCACCAGATCCACTCGCCTCACGTCCGGGCCTCGCGCGCTACAGCCAGCATCGCGGGGTCGATTACGACCTGCACGCCGGTGCCCGCTTCAAACACCGTCGTATTCGGCGCTGCAACCAGAATTTCAGGGGGCGCTCCTGGACAAGGCGCGTCTGGCACGATCGCATAGTCCCAATGGGTGCCAACGAACGTCCGTTCGCGCACGTGCCCAGCGAGCCCGACGCAGCCTTCCGGGAGCGCTGCCCCGCGTGGCACCAACCCGAGGTGCTCCGGTCGAATGCACAGCGTCACCGGCCCGGCCGGCCCTGCGCCGTCCCGTACGCGCGCCGCGTCGAGCGCGATGCCACCGGCCTCGATCCGATTGCCCTTGCGCATCGCCGCAAGCAGCAGGGCGCGACCCATGAGCGTGGCAACGAACCCCGTCTCGGGGCGCATGTAGAGGGCGCCCGGCGTGTCCACCTGTTCGATCCGCCCGCGGCGCATGGCGGCAATCCTGTCGGCCAGCACCAGCGCTTCGGCGGTGTCGCCCGTCACGGCGATCAGAGTAAGTCCGATCCGCCGTGCGATGCCGCGGATATCGGCAGCAAGGCGTCGGCGCGACTGCGTTTCGAGCGCCGCCAATGCGTCGTCCAGAAGCAGCACACGAGGCCTGACGGCAATGGCGCGCGCCAGCGCCACGCGCTGCTGCGCCTCAGCTGACAGCAGCCGCGGATAGCGCCCGCCCGTGCCAGTGATCCCCGCAAGCTCGATCGCCGCATCGACCCGCGCATGCAAGTCGGCGCCCTCCAGGCCCCGCTGGCGCAGCCCGTAGCCGACATTTTCTGCCACCGTCATGTGGGCAAAGAGCGCGACCGAATGGAACAGCAGGCCCATGCCGCGCCCGCCAAGCGGTTCGACCCCGCGCGACGACGAGATGACGCGCCCATCCAGCGCCACCGATCCCCCTGTCGGCACGATCAGCCCCGCGATCAACCGCAGCACCGTCGATTTCCCGCACCCGCCCGGCCCGAGCAGAACGAGGCTTTCGCCGTCGTGGATGACAAGGTCGATGCCATCCACCGCGCGGAAGCGGCCATAGCGGCGCGACAACTGGCTGAGCGTTACAGTCGCCATCAGGTCTTGGCCCCGCCTGGCTGAGCCACATCATCGTGGTGCTGCAGGCGACCGATCAGGACAAGGCTCATCCACAGGGCAGCCAATCCGAACACGACGCCGCCGGCGATGGAGCCGATGAAGATGCCGCGCGCGCCGGCCACATGGCCGCCCGCTGTTACGAACGGCAAGGTGCCGAGCGTGGCGCGGCCCCAGTTGAACAGCGTGGCATAATGGGGGTGCCCGAGCGTGTTGAACACACTGTTGGCCACAAACAGAAAGCCAAGAAACACGAATAGCGGCGGCAGCCACCAGCAGAACACGTAGACCAATGTGCGCGCCTCCCCGGCCAGCCCGAAGACGCCAATGATTAGCTCTGGTGATACCGCCAGCATCGCCCACGCCAACAGGGTGAAGCCAACCGTAATGCCGGACGCTTCGATGACGGTTTCGCGCACGCGGGTGAAATTCCGGGCGCCGAAATTCTGGCCTATGATCGCGCCGAGCGACCCCGACATGGCGAAGATCGCGCCGAAAGCCACCGGATTGATGCGTCCGTAGACGCTCCACGCAGCGACAGCCGCGTCACCGTGGCTCGCCAGCGCCGCCGTCACGAACGCGTTGCCCGCGGGCGTGGCGAGGTTGGTTGCCACGGCAGGCAGCGCCACCGTCATGATCTTGCGGGCGTCGCGCGCCACGTGCGCCGGGCGCGGCATCTGGAGCAGGCCATGCACGCGCCCCACGCCCCACAGGCCCACGAGCGTCGTCGTGGCTCTCGCGAGAACGGAAGCCCATGCCGCGCCATGCAGTCCACCCTTCAGCACGAAAATGAAGAGTGGATCGAGGATTACATTTATGATCGCCGCCGACAGCGTCACATACATCGCACGCTGGGCGTCGCCCACCGAGCGCAGGACTGCGCTCGCCGTCATGCCCACTGCGAGCAGCGGAAATGCCGGATAGAGGATGCGGAGGTAGTCGGTCGCCAGCGCCAGTGTCCGCCCGCGCGCGCCGAGCGCTTCCAGTATTGGAGCCAGGAACGGTAGCACGGCCAGCACCATCGCCGCGCTGATCAGTGCGCTCAGGATCAGCGCGCTCGTCGCCAGCCGCCGCGCCACCATGCGCTGGCCCGCGCCGATCGCCGGCGACACGACCGACGTTGCCGCAATCGCAAGGCCGATGCCCATCGAGATCGAGAAGAACAATAGGCTGCTGGCGTAGCCGACCGCTGCCAGGATTTCCGTGTCGCCAAGTTGGCCGAGGAAAATCAGATTGGCCAGATCACCCGCGAAAATGGCCATCAGCCCCACCGCGCCGGTGCCGGTCATGGTGAGAATATGCCGCCGGATCGATCCGGTGACGAAGCGCGGGGCGGACTTGGGGGAGGCAGTCGCGGTCATTGCGCCCGATAGCAAGGATGGAGGGAGAATGTAGCAGCTCGGCGCGTCGATCCGCGAGTGTGATCATTCCCCTATGCAGCAACGGCCGGCGCCTGGAAAGGCACCGGCCGCGTGGGCGTTTGCATTGCCCCGTGCTTCAGGCCGAACCCAGGTGTCGGCTGGCGGGGCTGACACCAACACGAGATGTCGAGGTTCTAGATGGCGTGGACGTTACTTCGCCGACTTCAGATAGGCGATCACGTCCAGGCGGTCCTGCTCGTCCTTGAGACCGGCGAATGCCATCTTGTTTTTCGGCATGTAGGCGGCCGGATTTTCCAGATACTTGAACAACTCCTCTTCCGACCAGACCGCGCCCTTGGCACCGAATTCCTTATTGGAATCCGAGTAGGCGAAGCCTTCCACAGTGCCGACCTTGCGGCCGACCACGCCGGTCAGGATCGGGCCGACCTTGTTCTTGGCGTCCGCGCCGATCTCATGGCAGGCGCGGCACTTCTTGAAGACATCTTCTCCGGCTTCGGCGTTACCCGGATCGGCGGCCGTTGCTGCGGTGGACATCAGCGCCCCGCTCAGGGCCAAGGCGCTGAAAGCGATGGTTGCTCGAACGATAGAATACATGGAATGCCGCCTCATTGGAGAACGCGCGAACGTGACAGCGCAAGCGCTATCACGCCACATTCGCGTGATCTCGCGACCAATCGCAGCAGCGAGCGGGAGCGCACGGCAAATCACATAAGACTATCGTTGCGCTTGGCGAGGCGGCGCGTGCCGGTCAGCGCGTCGCGGATTGCGCGCGCTTGTCGCTGGCGCTAACGATTTTCGGTGGGCGCGGCACGCTGGCGCCATCGTTCTTGGGCAGAACTTTCTGCGCATTTTTCGGGCCGTCGAACGCTTTGTCCCAGTAGGGCTCGGAGCCATAGAGGTCGGACAGGAATTCGATCAGTGCGTTGACCTTGGTCGGCATAAAGTCGCGGCACGGATAGACGGCATAAATTGCTACCGTGTCTGCGCCCTTGTACTCCGGCAGAACGACCTTCAGTTCGCCACGCTGCAATTCAGGGCCGATGTCCCAGATGGAGCGCAAGGCCACGCCGAGGCCGCTCATCAGCGCCGTGCGCACGAACTCCGCAGAGTTTGACCGGATGTTGCCTTTGACGCGGATCGCTTCGGCGCCGTTCGGTCCGGTCAGCCGCCAGAAATCCTGCGCGCCGGCCGAAAGACAGTTGTGCATATCGAGTTCCTGCAGCGTCGCGGGGGTGCCGTATCGCTCAAGATATTTCGGCGAGGCGCAGATCACCCGGCGATCGGCGGCGAGTTTTTTCTGGACGAGCGAACTGTCCTGCAATTCACCGATGCGAATTGCCACATCGAAGCCACGGCTGATGATGTCGACGAAGTCGTCGGTCAGATGGAAATCGAGTTCGATCTCCGGGTATTTCCCAAGGAAGTCAGCAAGATAGGGCGCGATGTGCTGGCGGCTGAACGATGTCGGCGCGGTCACTTTCAAGAGGCCGCGCGCCTTGGTGTTGCGGCGCGAGACGAAGTCCTCCGCTTCTTCAACCAGATTGAGGATGTCGACCACCCGCTTGTAGTAGCCTTCGCCTGTCTCCGTCAGGGTCAGCTGCCGTGTCGTTCGCTGAAACAGCCGCGCACCCAGTTCCTCTTCCAAGAGACTGACGCGCTTGGAAACGACGGCCGGAGATAGGCCCATTTCCCGCCCAGCGGCGCTCATGTTGCCGGTTCGCGCAACACGCGCAAAAATGTCGAGGTCGGTGATGGCGGTCACGGCATGATCCTTCATGTCGAGGAGGCTGATATCGTTGGCTTCCAGTGCTGAAGGCGATCGGCTGCGCGGTTGTACAACTCGCAAACTGAACTAGCACCTTCTATGATCGGGAATAGCCTGTCGTATTGGCCAGACTTTGTCTACGATGAGGATCAGCGGCGAGGTCAGTTTCTCTTTTTCATTGAAGATGCTTGCCACAATCCAGACGGACGTCCGGAGGCGGGCCGGCGGCGCAGCTGCGGGCCAGGGGCGATGGACACGACAGGCCTTACTAATCCGCTCGTCAAATCGACGATGGGGGGTATACAAGGTCAGGTAGCGGTAACGTGTCTCGGTCCGCCTGTCGCGTTCCGCGGTTCGCCAGACGTCGATCCAGGCCCTCAGCAGATGATATCCTTATGACCACAATCGCCCTCCCTGCACCTGATGCCGCGATTGTCGCGCGGCGACCTGCGATCGTGGCCGAGCTGCAGAAATTGCTCGGTGCCGACCGTGTCATCGGCGACGAGGACGGCCGCCGCGCCTACGAAACCGATGCCTTGACGGCCTACCGCCGCATGCCGTTGGCTGTGGTGCTGCCCCGTTCCACAGAAGATGTGTCGGCTGCGCTCCGCTACTGTCACGCCAACGGCATCAAGGTTGTCGCCCGCGGCGCCGGTACATCGCTGGCAGGCGGCGCCCTGCCAGCCGAGGATGCCGTCGTCATCGCGGTCTCCAAGATGACGCGCGTTCTTGAGATCGATTACGCCAACCGCACGGCCCGCCTCGAGGCGGGCATCACCAATCTCGCCATCACCGGGGCCGTTTCCCGAGAGGGGTTTTTCTACGCCCCCGATCCCTCGAGCCAGCTCGCCTGCACCCTCGCCGGCAACATCGGCATGAATTCGGGCGGCGCGCATTGCTTGAAGTACGGCGTCACGACCAACAACGTGCACGGAGTGCGCATCGTACTCATGGATGGCGAAGTCGTTGATATCGGCGGCGCCCACCTCGACGCGGGCGGCTACGATCTGCTCGGTCTCATCGTCGGGTCCGAAGGCCAGTTCGGCATCGTCACGGAGGCCACTGTCCGCATCATCAAGGCCGCTGAGGGCGCGCGCCCCATGATGTTGGGTTTCAGTTCGAGCGAAGTCGCCGGCCAGTGCGTATCCGCCGTCATTGGCGCCGGCATCGTGCCGGTCGCCATCGAATTCATGGACCGTCCCGCCATCCAGATATGCGAGGCCTTTGCCAAGGCCGGCTACCCGATGGACGTCGAGGCGCTGCTGATTGTCGAAGTCGAGGGCTCGGACGTGGAAATCGACGATCAGCTCGCGGCCATCACCGCGATTGCTCGCGGCTTCAATCCAACCGTCGTCAAGGTTTCCGACAGCCCCGAGATGAGCGCCAAGATCTGGAAGGGCCGCAAGAGCGCATTCGGCGCCGTCGGCCGCCTGGCCGACTACCTGTGCATGGACGGCACAATTCCGCTCGGCAAGTTGCCGGAAGTTCTGGTCGCGATTACTGATATCTGCCAGCAGCATCAATTGAAGGTCGCGAACATCTTCCACGCAGGCGACGGCAACCTGCACCCGCTCATTCTCTTCGACGCCAACGATGCCTCAAGCGCCGCCCGCGCGGAATTGGCCGGCGCTGAAATCCTGACCCTGTGCGTCAAAGTCGGCGGCTGCCTCACGGGCGAGCACGGCGTCGGCATCGAGAAGCGCGATCTCATGAGTGTGCAATTCAATCCCACAGATCTCGCCGTGCAGATGCGCATCAAGACGCTCTTCGACCCCGACTGGTTGCTCAATCCAGCCAAGGTTTTCCCCCTCGATGCCCGCCTGACTGCCGAGCCCCGCGTCGCCGCCTGAAGGAACTGCACCCCGTGCCCCAAAGTGTCCAAGCGCGGCCGCCAGCCGCCGAACAGCGACCCGACAGCGAAGCCGCCTTGGCCGATATCGTCAAGTCAGCCACCGCCCGTCGCTCACCGCTTGAAATCATCGGCGGCGGCAGCAAGCGCGCCATCGGCCGCCCGATCGAAAACGCGTCTCAGGTCTCCCTGCGCGGCCTGCGTGGCATTACCCTCTACGAGCCGAACGAAATGGTGATGTCGGCGCGCGCTGGTACGCTGTTGTCGGAGGTCCAGAGCGTGCTCGCCAAGGGCAACCAGATGCTGGCCTTCGAGCCGTCCGAGCTTGCTGGCGTCGTCGGCGGTGATGCGCGCCTCGCCACCATCGGTGCCGTCTTTGCCACCAATGCATCCGGTGCCCGCCGTCTTGCGGTCGGCGCCGCGCGTGATCACCTGCTCGGTATCCGCGCCGTCAATGGTCGCGGCGAGATCTTCAAGAACGGCGGTCGCGTGATGAAGAACGTCACCGGCGTCGATCTTTGCCGCGGCTTGGCGGGAAGTTGGGGCACGCTGTCGGTTTTCAGCGAAGTGACCTTCAAAGTCGTGCCGCGCCCGATTGGGTCGGCGACCCTCGTCCTTTTCGGCCTGAGCGACGCCATCGCCAACGAAGTCCTTTGTGCGGCAATGGGCACGCCCTACGAGATCACTGGCGCGGTCCATATCCAGCAGGGTTTGGCGGTCACTCTGGACCATATGACGCTGCGCGGCCACGGCCAGTCGGTCACGGCCTTGCGGCTTGAAGCGTCACCGAAATCGATCGCCTACCGGACCGAAAAACTCCGCGTCGCGCTTGCACCTTACGGCGAATTGATGGCTCTCGAACAGTTGCGCTCCGAACCGTTCTGGGACGAGATCGGCCGGCTGTCGGTCTTCGAGGGCGGCGACCGCCCCGTCTGGCGCATTTCGACCGCGCCCAGCAAGGGGCCGGTCGTGGTTGCAGCCATCGCCCGCTACATGCCGGTGCGCGCATTGTATGATTGGTCCGGCGGCCTCGTCTGGCTGGACGTGCCGGCAACCTCCGATGCCGGCGCTGCCGATGTCCGCCGCGTCATCGCCAGCCATGGCGGGCACGCCACGCTGATCCGCGCCGCCCCCGAAACCCGCGCCGCAACCGATGTGTTCCAGACCCAGGAGCCCGGTGTCGCCCGGCTCAGCCAGCAGCTCAAAGCTACCTTCGATCCCGCCAACATCCTCAATCCCGGCCGCATGTATGTGGCATTCTAGGGCTGATCTTGGGGCAGACCCACGGGTCTGACGCCACGGCTCACGGTGCGACCGTTCGACCGACGAATTCAGCGAGCACAACACGAACTCCGATGCAAACCACCTTCACCGCCGCTCAGAAATCCGACCCACGCATCGCCGAGATCGACAAGATCCTGCGGACCTGCGTCCATTGTGGCCTGTGCACTGCCACGTGTTCGACTTACGTGATGCTCGGCGACGAGCGCGACAGCCCGCGCGGCCGTATCTATCTCATCAAGGACATGTTTGAGCGCGCCGTGCCGGCAAGCCCGGAAGTGCAGCACCACGTCGACCGCTGCCTGTCGTGCCTCTCGTGCATGACGACCTGTCCCGGTGGCGTCGACTATATGCACCTCGTCGACCATGCGCGCGTCCACATCGAGAACACCGGCAAACGCTCGCTCAAACAACGCGCCCTGCGCGCACTGCTGGCCGGCCTTTTGCCGTACCCGGAGCGCTTCCGCATGGCGTTGAAGCTGGTACCGCTCGGCCAGCCGTTCCGCGGCCTGTTCGGCAAGCTGGGCCTGCCGGAAGTCGCCGCCATGCTCGATCTGGCGCCGCGCCAGCCATTGACGAAAGCGGCGGCCTTCCAGGGGCCTGGCACGGCGGCTACCCAAGGCGAACGCAAGAAGCGGGTCATCCTGCTCGCTGGCTGCGCTCAGCAAGTTCTGCGTCCCGACATCAATGACGCCACCATCCGCCTGCTGGCGCGTTCGGGCGTCGACGTCGAGGTGGCAGCCGGTGCCGGGTGCTGCGGCGCGCTCACGCACCACATGGGCCGGGAAGCGTCGGCCATCGCATTCGCTAAAGCCAATGTGGATGCCTGGAGCAAAGTCATCGCCAAGGGCCCGGTCGACGCCATCGTCATAAATGCTTCGGGCTGCGGCACGACCGTCAAGGACTATGGCCACCTGTTGAAGCATGCCGGCGGCGACTATCCCGAACGCGCCGGGCGCATTGCAGCTTTGGCGCGCGACGTCACCGAGTTTATCGCCGAATCCGATCTCGGCCCGGCCAAGCGCTGGAGTTCCATCCGCGTCGCCTATCATTCCGCGTGCTCCATGCAGCACGGCCAGCAGATCATCTATCAGCCGAAGACTTTGCTGAAGCGCGCGGGTTTTTCCGTGGTCGATGTGCCGGAGGGCCACATCTGCTGCGGGTCGGCCGGAACCTACAACATTCTCCAGCCCGAATTGGCGACAGAGTTGCGCGCCCGCAAAGTCGCCAATATCCAATCCGTCCGCCCCGACGTGATTGCGGCGGGCAATCTCGGCTGCATCACGCAGATCGGTCTGGGCACGCAGATCCCCATCGTGCACACCGTGGAGCTGTTGGATTGGGCCTACGGTGGCCCGGTTCCTGCCGGCCTGTCCGATCTCACCAAGCTCGTCACGGACGTGCCCTCTCCCACCCCCGCCAGCGACTATATCCGCGCGTGACCTCCTTCGCTTCAGCCACCTTCGATCAGCGAGGCCTGGCAGGGCCATTCGACATCATCGGCGATGTGCACGGTTGCGCCGATGAGTTGGAAGACCTGCTCGCGGCGTTGAGGTATCGTGTTTCATGGCCCCAGAGCGACGGCCCGCCCGTCGTTGCGGCACCGCATGGCCGGCGCGTCGTCTTCGTCGGGGATCTCGTCGATCGCGGTCCGCGCGTCGTCGATGTCGTGGCGCTGGTGATGACGATGAGCGCGAACGGGCTGGCACTGTGCGTGCCCGGCAATCATGACGCCAAGTTCCGGCGCTGGCTGGATGGGAACGACGTGCACATGACGCACGGTCTTGACGTGACGGCGGTCGATTACCACCGTGTCGATGCCAAACGTCGCGCGGCTGCCAGTGCCTTCGTGAAAGGCCTGCCACCCTACCTCTGGCTGGACGGCGGGCGCCTTGTAGTCGCACACGCGGGCATCGAGGCCGGCATGATCGGCATGACGTCACGCAGAACGGAGCACTTCTGCCTCTATGGCGACACCGACAGCGGGAAAACGTCCCATGGGCTGCCTGTTCGCTACAATTGGGCCGCGCGCTACGATGGTGCGCCGCTTGTCGTTTATGGCCACACGCCGGTCGCCACGGCCACGTGGCTCAACGGCACCGTCTGCATCGATACGGGCTGCTGCTTCGGCGGCAACCTCACGGCACTCCGCTATCCCGAACGCGAGATCGTCTCTGTCCCGGCGCGCCGCGCCTACGCCGAGCGCAAAGGCCCCTTCGGCCTGCCGCCGGCACGGTAGACAAATGCCCGACCGCCACGCGCCGCGCGCGGTTCAGCGTTTGGAAAAAATGCGCTGCGGTTCGGGCCGAAGCGGTGATTGTGCCATGAGCTTGCCAGTTCGGTGTACGGCAGAATGCGCACGTGCGATGCCGGAAGATCGGGATCGCGAACGTAGACGGCATTGATGTGGTCGTTGTATCCCATGATCACGAACGTATGCCCCTGGGCGAGATGCACATCGATCATCACCGGATTGCCACTGCGCGGCGCGGTCTTGATATCGGCAAGCCCTTCGGCAAGGCCTGCATCGGTGCGCGGATAGTTGCGGATCTCCCAATAGGCGTTGATCGTCAGCAGTGCGACCTTCATATCGCGCCAGAGCGTGAAATCGCGGTTGCGATTGGCTGGCGGTTTGTGCGTTTCGGCGCGCGCCTTGAGTACACTGGGGTCGTACGTCTTGCCGAAATATCGCAGGATCATGGCCGACGACGTCGGCACACACAAATTCAGACCTTGTTGGCTGTGCGGGACGTCCAGCCGCACGACGGCCTCCGAAACAAGCGGGGCCGGTATGGCGCCGATCGGAACGACACCGGTCCGGGGCGCCATCTCGGCCCACGCGGCGGTGTCGGCGCCGAGCAAAGCAAGGATCTGTGCAAAAACTGGACACGCATCTCGTCGGTGACCTTGCGGGCTCGCCACGACGGGAGTTCGTCCAACAGCGTGCCCCAGGATGGCGCAAACCACCCGTTGGCGCCAGCGGAAGTCACGGTTGCGGAAGTCACGGTTGGAATTCCGTGCACATGCCGTCGAGCCGCCTTCATCGCCGGCAATGCTGGTGTTAGCTAACGGTCGATTCCCGGATCGGATCCCGGCACAGAGGATGTTCATGGACAAGATCAACCAGCAGATCGCGCGCGAGTTGGGCGTCGCCGTGGCTCAGGTGGCCGCCACCGTCGAGCTTCTGGCGGAAGGCTCCACGGTTCCGTTCATTGCGCGCTACCGCAAGGAAAAAACCGGTGGTCTCGACGACACGCAGTTGCGTAAGCTCGACGAGCGGCTCGGCTACCTGCGCGAACTGGAGGACCGCCGCGGCACGGTGATCAAGTCCATCGAAGAGCAGGGCAAGATGACGCCCGAGCTGGCGCGCACGATCCAGGCTGCTGCCGATAAAGTCGCGCTGGAGGATCTCTACGCGCCCTATAAGCCCAAGCGCCGCACCAAGGCGATGATCGCGCGCGAGGCGGGGCTCGAGCCGCAGGCCGACGCGCTGCTCGCCAACCCGGCGCTCAATCCTGAAACGGAAGCACAGAAATACATCGACGCCGGCAAGGAGGTGGCCGACGTCAAGGCCGCACTCGACGGCGCCCGTGCCATTTTCATGGAGCGCATCGGTGAGAAAGCCGATCTGGTCACGAGCTTGCGGACATGGCTGTGGGAGAACGGCATCGTCACGTCTGCCGTGCTCAAGGGCAAGAAGACCGAGGGCGAGAAGTTCTCCGACTATTTCGAGTTCAGCCAGCGCATCAAGGAATTGCCGTCGCATCGCGCGCTGGCGCTGCTGCGTGGCCGCAACGAGGGTATTCTCGATCTCGGCCTGGACGTTGTGACCGAGCCTGGCAAGCCGCATCCGGCCGAGGGCAAGATCATGGTGGCATTCGGCCTCAAGGATCTCGGCCGCCAGGGCGACAAATGGATGTCCGACAGCGTTCGTCTTGCGTGGCGCGCGCGGCTCTCCGTCTCGCTGTCGGTCGATCTGATGACCTTGCTGAAAGAAATTTCTGATCGTGATGCAATTTCAGTGTTCTCCAAGAACATGAAGGATTTGCTGCTCGCAGCGCCCGCTGGCCCGCGCGTTACGATGGGCATCGATCCCGGCATCCGTACTGGCTGCAAGGCCGCCGTGGTGGACGCCACGGGCAAGCTGCTCGACACAGCGACGATCTACCCACACGAGCCGCGCAACGACTGGCAGGGCTCGCTTGCCGCACTGGCCGCGCTGGCCATGAAACACAAGGTCGAGATCGTCGCCATCGGCAATGGCACGGCGGGGCGCGAAACGGACAAGCTGGTCGCCGAGTTGATGAAAAAGATGCCGCAGCTCAACCTGCAGAAGATCATGGTGTCGGAAGCGGGCGCGTCGGTCTATTCGGCGTCGGAATTGGCGGCGCTGGAATTCCCCAATCTCGACGTATCGATCCGCGGTGCCGTGTCGATCGCCCGGCGCTTGCAGGACCCGCTTGCCGAGTTGGT
>JANYHP010000561.1 GCA_025359005.1 Hyphomicrobiaceae bacterium
CTGCAGCACCGGCAACGCATAGAGCGCCGCGAGCAGCAGCACCGATCCGAGCAGTTCGATCCGCATCGTCCACAGAAATTCATTGTAGTTCTGCGTGGACCCGCCTGCATACATAGTGACCAGCGAGAAGCGCAAAGCGCCCGCGACCGAGGGCTCGAAATGGAGCCACGGCGCCAGCCAATCGCTCCGCTGGACGACGGCCGCAGCGGCGACATGGGCGGTCAATCCGGCCTTCATCAGCCCGTACACGAGCAGCGCGCTGAACAAGGCGGGGATCGTCAGACGCGGATAACGCTTGATCAGAATGCGGTCGAGCGACGCAAAATCGCCGCTGCGCATGTACGCCAGAGAGATCGCCTTACCCGAAAGGACGAAGAAAACGGCGACGGCGAGCGGACCATTGGCCACCAAGGCCACCCAATTCGAGCGGACCCACGGATACCGCATACCGAAGAGCTCGACGCTCAGGTGGTATAGCACCACTGAAAGTGCCGCCCATCCCCGGATGCCGTCCAGGGCCCAGTCGCGCAGGCGCGCGTCAGAGGTTTGCGTGTCGGCGAGAAGCGCCCCAGCAGCCCCGATATCGACGCCCTCGACCTGCGCTTCGGACGCGCTCAATCCCAATCGAGCGCGCCTTTGCGCCACTCGTAAATGAAACCGATGGTGAGGATACCGAGGAACGCCATCATCGACCAGAAGCCGAAGGCGCCGACCGACTTGAAGGCCACCGCCCACGGGAACAAAAAGGCCACTTCCAGGTCGAAAATAATGAACAGGATCGACACAAGGTAGAACCGGACGTCGAACTTCATACGTGCGTCGTCGAAGGCGTTGAAGCCGCACTCGTAGGCCGACACCTTCTCGCTATCGGGGTTGCGGACCGCAATCAGGAACGGCGCGACCATCAGCGCCAGACCGATAAACCCGGCAACGGCCAGGAACACGGCGATGGGCAGGTAATCCATCAACAGAGCAGAGTGTGGCATGGGGGCGTCCGGGTCCAAGGCGGCAGACAGAAGACAAGTTGGTGGGTGTTATCGCAGGGGCCTTGGCGACGCAATCCCGTCGATGGGCAGCGTCGTGCATCCCGGCGGGTCGCAGGCGCCTGCAAAGTGCACACTGTCCGTTGCCAGTGGGCTGATCCGGCGCTAAAGCTCTCTGCGGGGGCGGTTAGCTCAGCGGTAGAGCGCTTCGTTTACACCGAAGATGTCGTAGGTTCGATCCCTACACTGCCCACCACTACCCCAGAGAACCGAGGCCGCGCCGGGCCTTGGAATCGTGTCGCGGCTGGCGCTCGGTCGCATCGACAAATAGCCCTGGCCCGGCGACGAGGGCGCATGGCACTCGATGATTCTTCGCCCACACCAATGCGCCACGACGGCAAACGGCTCGCCGGTCGCACCGCGTGGCTGATCACGGACGGCAAGATCGGCATGGACGTGCAGGTGCGCGGCGTGGCCGACGCGTTGGGCGTCGTGGCCGAGATGAAACACGTGACGCCGCGCGGCGTGCACAGGCTGCTGTCGCCCTGGCTGCCGCCGTCGGCCGGCGAGCGCATCGGCACGGGTGGGCCACTCAGCCCGCCCTGGCCCGACCTTGTGCTGGCAACGGGCCGCCTCAGCATTCCCTACCTGCGGGCCGTGCGGAAGCTGGCTGGGCCGGAAACCTACACCGTCATTCTGCAAGACCCCAAGACCGGCGCGGGCTCGGCCGATCTTATCTGGGTGCCGGCGCACGATCGGCTGCGCGGCGCCAACGTGATCTCAACGGCGACGGCGCCGAACAGCTTCACCGCGGCGCGGCTGGCGAGCCTGCGCGCCACTGGACCGGAGCACATTGCCAAACTGCCCCAGCCGCGCGTCGCCGTCATCCTCGGCGGTCGCAGCGGCGACTACCCCTACTCCGATGCCTGCCATGCGCGCTTCGCCGCCGCGCTGTCCTCGCTCGGCGCACTGGGCGCAAGTTTTCTGGTCACACCGTCGCGCCGCACACACGCAGGCCTGCTTGCAGCCGTCGACGCCGCCACCGCGCCCTTTCCGCGCTTGCTGTGGTCCGGTGAGGGCGCCAACCCCTACCCGGACTTTCTGGCGCAAGCCGACCTGTTGATCGCCACCGCCGATTCCGTGAATATGGCGAGCGAGATCGCGGCCACTGGGCGGCCGGCCTATATTTTCTTTCCTAAAGGCGGCACCGCGAAATTTAAGCGTTTTCACGAGGCGTTGCAAAAGTCCGGCGCGACCCGTCCCCTGCCCGATCGCTTCAGCGCGCTTGAGACTTGGACCTATCCGCCGCAGGATGCCGGCACAGTGATCGCCGCGGAGATCGAACGCCGTTTCGCTCTGCATAAAGCTGCCAACATCCACACGCCCATCTGAGTTCGAAACCTGCATCCGACGCCACGACCGGGGAGACCATCATGTCCCATCTCAAACTCGACGCCCTCAGCGCCACCAAGGTCGAAACTGAGCCCTATCAATACCTGATGCTGCCGGGCTTCATCGACGCGGCCAGCATCGCCCGCATCAACGCCACTTATCCCAACATCGAGAAGGGCGGCTCCTACCCGATCGAGAGCCTGGATAGCACGATGGCCATCAAGGAGGTCATCGCCGAACTGGACGGCGCGGCGTTCGAGAAACTGATCGAAGAGAAGTTCGACGTCGCACTTGCCGGCCGGCCGAAGATGTATTCGCTGCGCGGCTACACGCGCGCGAAAGACGGCTCCATCCACACCGACAGCCGCGATAAGATCATCACCGTGTTGCTCTATTTGAATGAGACCTGGCAGCAGCCGGGCGGTCGCCTGCGCATTCTTCGCAGCGGCACCAACGTCGATGATTTCGTGGCAGAAGTGCCCCCCGACAACGGCACTTTGCTGGTCTTCAAGCGCTCGGACACGTCGTGGCACGGCCATCACCCGTTCGAGGGGCCGCGTCGCTCGCTGCAGATGAACTGGATGACGAGCGAGGGCAGCAAAGGCTTCCACGCGATCCGCCACAAGTTGTCGGCAGCCGTCAAAAAACTGACGGCTGCGTGAGCGATCCCGCAGCGCCCGCCGCCGCTCCCGCATCGTTTTATAACACGCTCGTGCTGGCGCTTATCCCGGCAGCCTTCGGGCTGATCAGCGAGGAGGTCGCCTGGTATCACGGCGCCGCTCTCACACTCGTCACCCTCGGCCTCGGTGCGCTCACTGTCGCGCGCGCTGCAACGGATAGACGAAAAACCGAAGCAGCATGAAGTTGCTCACCGACACGAGCACGACGTTTACGGGAAAGGCCAGCGCCGCCGGCACGCGCAAACCGTCGATCAACACCACGAGCCCGCTCAGTGCCAGGACGAACTGGAACACGTAGGTGGCCAGATAGCGCCCAATCTCGCGCCGCGAAGCCTGGCCGCGAACCAGAAACGTCATGCGTCGGTTGAGCACAAAGGCCGGCCCGAGGCAGATCAACCACCCGAGGACAACAGCCTGAAGATACGGCAAGCCCATCCACAGCAGCAGCAGCAGATATGCGGCATAATTCAGCGCGGCCACAACCACGCCGACTGCACCAAAGCGCGCCAAACTGGCGGCCAGCGTCTCGGCGCCGGTAAGCGCCCCCACGCGCGTCGCGAGCGTGGACGATGCAGGGGTGAAGTGTTCGCCGACCATCAGTACCCCAACGCGTAGGCACGCTTGAGCAAGACCGATATGGGCCGCGGCCAGAGGCGATCGAACATCAGATGGTCTTCAACCCGGCGCCGTCCGCTGCGCAATAGGCGCGAGGTCTCCGTCTCGTCGTTGTAGCGGCGCGCCACCAGACGCTCGCCGCTATAGGCAAACCGATCGCCGCGCTCCAGTAGCGTCACCCACGCCAGCCAATCCAGATTGCTCTGCAGATCACCGGCAAAGGAGAAATCGCCGAGACGGTGTCGATCATACGTGATGGCCGAACAGGAAATAGGGTTGCCGAACGAGACAAGCAGCCGGCCGCGCACACCCCTGACGATCTCCCGACGGCCCGCGAACGTCGCCAGCAGCAGATCTTTCACACGCAGCACTTTGCTGCTTCGCGCGGTGCCCGCACTGTCAATCTCGGACGCGGCCGTGAAGGCGAGCGTGGCGTCGCCGTGGCGCGCCAGCAGCGCGGCCGTCGTCGCCAGAAACGTCGGCGCATACACATCATCCTGATGCGCCAACGTGACGTAGCGGGAGCCGGACGCCGCCAGCGCAAAATTCCAATCCGCCGCAATGCCGCCGCTGATTGGATTGACGACGACCTCGATCCCATGAGCCAACGCCACGTTTGCCACGAACGCATTCGGCGTGGACGTTGCAATGACGATCGCCGATCCAATCGTCTGCGCCTTCAGCGACGCCAGACAGGCCGGCAGATAGGGGCTCTTCTTGTATGCCGGCACAACGAACGTGTGGTTTGCCGCCACGTCGGATACTTGCGAACCAATGGCCGGAACCGTCATGGGGCGTGGTCTCATCGGACACCGAGCGGCACGAGACAGGGCACAGCCAACAGATGCGCGCGTCGACCGTCGCGCCAATCGGGCAACGCTTCATCGTGGATTTTGAGGGCACCCAACGCGACGCCCTCCGTCCGATCGAAGAAACTCACCGTGAGACCGCGCGCGCAGAGCCGATCGATAAGGGCGGGTTCGAGACGGTCGAGAGTGAGGAACAGCGGCTTGTTACGCAGAAACGGATCGTTGCGACCGAAGTCCTCGCCATAGAACAAGTGGCGATCGTCCACTATCACGATATCGGCGCGCGCTTTTGCGATGGCGGCATAGGTGCCTTTGTGATGGTTGATAAAGGTGTGCACCTGACTTGCCTGTGCCGGCAGCAGCACCAGCAGCGTGAACGCGCAGATCGCAGCGATCGGCGCCATCGATCGTGATCGCCCAGTCGCCGCATCACTGGCAGCCACAGGCTTGAAGGCCTCCATCCAGCCATAGGCGCCGATCAGGCACAGCACGCCGAGATAGCCGTGCAGGTAGCGATAGCCCCACCCATGCCCCTGCGATGGCAGCACGAACAGCACGACAAGGAGCGTGGCCACCACACCGCCCATGGACAGGCGCAGCGGCAGGGGAAGTCCGCGGCGACAGGCGAACGCGATCACCAGTAATGCTGGCAAAATGGGGTTATTCCACGCCAGCATGCGCACGAGATTGAGCGCCACCGTCGCGACATCGAACAGCGTGAATTTGCCCAGCAGCGACGCGAAACGCTCGAAGAAGAAGCGCGATCCACCTTCAAAGCCGCCGCCGAGGTGCACGCCCGCGGCCGCCGCCAGCACCGACCAGTACCCAGTCCAGAACACTGCGAAAGCGAGATAGCTGAACGAATAGACCAGCGCTGTACGGAATCGCCGCCCCCACCACAGATGCAGCACGAAGGGTGCCGCGAAGAAAACGTGGAACGCCAGTTGGTGCCAGCCCATGGCCACAAAACCCACCGCCAGAGCACCAGCCGCACCCAGCGCGCCGCCGCGCAGGTACAGACGAAGCCACGCCAACGTCAGCGCCATATGCCCGGTCATCGCGAAACTGGTCGACGCCATGAACAGCACCTGCGCCGAGGTCGCGAGCAACAGCGACGCAACGATCGCTGCATCCGGCCGCGCCGGCCACAACACGCGCGCCAACCCGAAACACAGCCACACCGACAGCGCCGCCAGCAAAGGGTTTGCGAACTGCGGCGCGAGCAGCGTTGCAACAAGCGCACGGAAGGCAGCGTTGCCCGGCAGATAGGACGAACCCAGCGCGGTGTTGCCCGCCACCTGCACCATGAAGCGCGGCTGCAAGGCCGCTGCATAGTCACGCCACTCGGGTGGCACGACCGCCATGAGATGGCCGCGCATGAACACGGTGGTATCGAAGCTCGCCATCTGCTCGTCGCGCACAAGATCGTAGTTCTGCGCAACGCCATAGGTGCTCGCCAGCGACGCGACAAAGACGAGCAGGGCAAGGATGGCCGCCGCTCGCTCCGGGCGCTCAAGCACGCCATCGAGCGACAGGCGCGGGAGGGCTGCCGGCGTCAGCCGCGACAGCGCCAGCAGGACGACCGCGATCAGCAGCACCCACCATTTATCCTGGTGCACAAAGTAGTAGGACGGCTCGAAAAAGAAGTCGTCCGGCCGCCAGCGGATCAGCGCTTGCAGGGCTACGACCGCGCCGATGCTGGCGAGGGCCACCCGTTCCATCGCGCGCGCCAGTGCCAGCGGCAACGCCACCGCGGCCGCCAGCGTCGGAACCATCGGTTCCGCCGCCACGGGTTTGGCCGGCAGCAATCGTGTCTTCAGCGCCAAGAGCATGGCGCCGAGCTTGGTCGTGATTCTTTAACGGAACGTTTACCGCCGCGTATCCGCCCTCATGCCAACGGTCAAAACTATTGACCGTCGGCACTTGTCCTCGATTGCGCGTGCCGACACCGCCACGCGGAGCCGGCCGGCACGCGCGGTCAGCGGCAGCATCCGTAAAAACTTTTGGCGGTCAGTATCATCAGGGCCTCACGCCGCCTGCTTCTTGCCTGTCGCGATCTCGGCCAGCGCGCCGGCCAGCGCGCGCACGGCCTTCAGGCGCACGCTCGTATCAGCCCACTCGCCGCGCACGAGCAAGCGCTGATCCGGCTGCAGTTTGATCGTCGCCTTGTGCTGCGTGATGTATTTGACGAGCGCCTCAGGGTTGGGAAAGCCGCCCTTGCG
>JANYHP010000570.1 GCA_025359005.1 Hyphomicrobiaceae bacterium
CGAGAACGATTTTGATCGCCAATTTATGGTGCCACCATCATGGCGCGACAGCAACCCAACTGACATTTAAAGTCGTCGCCCGTGACGCACGGCGTTCACCGCAGATACGGTGCGCTCGACCGCAGGGCCCGTTGGCGCAGAAGCGCAACGCCACAACTCATCACCCTGAAGCCCACACGTCGAACGGGACACTGTCGCGCCGGTGCAACACCTGACTCGCGGGACACACGCCGAGCGCCGCAACCGGACAAAACGGACAGCCACTGTCCTGTGGGTAATTTATCGAATCACCTATGCGGGAGGAAGATGCCCAAGCGCTAGAGGCGTTTGACGCAACACTATGAGGGCTAGGTACGTCGCGTTTTAGGGTCGAGTGTCGGGTACGCACGCATTTTTTGCGTCACGCCTTCCAGACATTTTTCGTATGTCGCGTGCAGACAGAACCAGCGAGCCAGCTACTCGGGTGCAGTGCGTTCTTCGTGTGAGTTTCAGGGAATGGGAGCTGCCAAAATCAAGCTGATTTTGGGGCGAGCGCGGGTGTGTGCCTTGCGCTGTCAAACAAGGGGCAAACGCAGATTTCATGACCCAATACAGGAACAACGGTCGCACTTGGTTGCGGAGCTTAGTGAAGCCCCCCGGGCGGCAATACGGACACACGCAGCCAGCCGGTTGGGCGCGGGCTGTGACAACGCCAATTGCGGCTCTGCTCATGTTCGTCGGCGTCAGCGCTGCCTTGTCAGATAACGCCATGGCCGCTTTCAACATCAGTAGCCCGGCCACCCAAAAGTATGGCTCGATTGTTCTCAATTCGTACCTTTATAGTGACAACCAGAACGTTGACTTGGCGGTTGGTACGATTACCTGGAGTGAAGGTGGGACGACACTCTGCTCGGTTGCTTCGGGTGGCAGCCCCGGACCATATACCCTCACGTGCAGTCCGACCCTGTCGATAGGCTCCCACACGATTGATGGCGTTTGGTCAGGCGGCGATACGTCCCAAACCACGTTCACCGTCATTCAAGGTGATCAGACAGTCTCGTTCCAATCCACGGCGCCGTCAAACGCGACTGCTGGCGGATCTTATACGCCGCGCGCTACCGCGACTTCCGGCTTGACTGCTGCGATCACCGTGGACGGGGGCAGCAGCAGCGTCTGTTCAATCTCCGGCGGTGTTGTCAGCTTTGCGGCTGCCGGAACATGCACGCTCAACGCCAACCAGGTTGGTAACACGAACTACAACGCAGCGACCCAAGTGCAACAGTCGGTGACTGTCGCGGCGCCGATCGCTCAGACAATTGCCTTTACATCAACGGCGCCTTCTCCGGCAACGGTTGGCGGCGCGACTTACACTGTCACAGCCACCGGCGGGGCGTCCGGAAATGCCGTGACATTTGCACTCGATGCAGCCTCAACCGGCTGTTCGATCTCGAGCGCGGCAGTCAGCTTCACGGCTGTTGGCACGTGCATCATCAATGCGAATCAGGCGGGTAATGTCGGCTATATTGCTGCGCCAGGACAACAGCAGTCGTTCCCGGTTGCGGAGCCAGTGGTCACCAGCGTCTCCGCCTCTCCGATAAATTCTGTGTATGGCGCTGGACTTACGATAACGGCGACGCTCAACCAGCCCGGCAGCGGCACGTTGCAGTTCCGCACCGGTGGTTTCTCCATGATTGCCGATGTCCGCTTCACCAACACCAACACCGTCAGCTTTGTCTGGAATACGCCACCCATCAGCACCGGTTTCGGCTTACGGGCTATTCTATTGTCAACGAGCCAGGGGGTTGTCGCCTCTTTGGGCATCGTCGTAACGAAGATCCCGCAAGCGATTGCCTTCACGTCCAGCGCACCCACACCAGTCGTCGGCGGAACATATGCTGTTTCCGCGACGGGTGGCGCGTCTGGAAATCCGGTGTCGTTCTCGATCGATGCGGCATCGACCAGCGGTGCCTGCACGATCGCGAACAACACCGTGACCTTCGCCGCTGCAGGAACGTGTATCGTCGATGCTGATCAGGCCGGCACCAATCAGACCGGGACGGCGCCGAATTGGAGCGCGGCCTATCTTGCGGCCTCGCGTCAGCAACAGACGATCACGGTCAATCGTGCAAACCAGAGCACGTTGACGATTGCGTCCAATCCGTCGTCGCTGACGTTCGGCGGTGGTACGGCGACGCTCAGCCCGTCGGGCGGCAACGGCACGGGGCTTGTGTCGTACAACGTCACGTCCGGGCCGTGCACGGTCAATGCCACGGTGTTGACCGCGACGGGCGTGGGATCGTGCTCCGTCACCGGCACAAAGCCGGCGGATACGAACTACAACGCGCAAACGTCGGCTGCCATTTCGGTTGCGGTCGGCCAGGCAACGCAGACGATCGCGTTTGCCCCGCCTGCTAACCAGACCTACACCCTGGCGGGCACGTTGACTTTGTCGGCGACCGGTGGTGCGTCTGGATTGCCAGTAACGTTCGCATCCACGAGCGCAGCGATCTGCACGACGGGCGGCACAAATGGCGCCACGGTGACATTCGTGAGTGCCGGGGCGTGCGCCATCACAGCAAGCCAAGCTGGCAACACAAACTACGCGGCGGCAACGGACGTTCCGAAGTCGTTCAGCATCGGTCAAGCGTCGCAGGCAATCAGCTTCACGCCGCCTTCAGCGCAGACCTTTACTCCAAGTGGCACAGTCACCCTGTCGGCGACCGGTGGTGCGTCGGGTAACGCTGTGACGTTCGCATCAACAAGTACAGCGATCTGCACCACCGGCGGTACGAACGGCGCCACGGTGACGTTTGTCAGTGCTGGAGCGTGTACGATCACTGCAAGCCAGGCCGGGAACACGAACTACGCGGCAGCAACAGGTGTCGCAAGGTCGTTCAGCATTGGGCAAGCGTTGCAAACGATCAGCTTCACGGCTCCGGCAGCGCAGACTTTCACGCCCGGTGGCACGGTGACGTTGTCCGCCACGTAGTTTGTGTTGCCAGCTTGGCTTGCTGTGATGGCGCACGCCCCGGC
>JANYHP010000576.1 GCA_025359005.1 Hyphomicrobiaceae bacterium
CCCGGAGATTTTCATTGCCCGCCTCAGGGAAGCGATTTCGCTCACCCACTTCGAGGTCGGCATGATCAAGGCGCCGTTCATGGCGCTGGTCATCGGCATCGTGGCCAGTGCGGAAGGCTTCCGGGTGGGCGGCAGCACGGATTCGCTCGGCCGTCAGACCACGTCGTCGGTGGTCAAATCGATCTTCATGGTCATCATCCTGGACGGGTTGTTCGCCATCGTCTTCGCGTCGATCGGGATGTGACGCAATGACTGTGACACCCATCCCGGCTGCCATTCAGGTCCGCGACCTCGTCGTCGGTTTCGGCGATCGCACGGTGATCGATCACGTGTCGCTCGACGTTGCTCGCGGCGAGATCCTCGGCGTCGTCGGCGGCTCGGGCAGCGGCAAGTCCGTGCTGCTGGCGTCGATCATCGGTCTGCTACCCAAGCGCTGCGGCCGGATTGAGATTGGCGGCGTCGACCTTGATCATGCCGACGCGGTGCTGCGCCGGCAGGTCGCCAACCGATGGGGCGTTCTGTTCCAGCAGGGCGCGCTCTTTTCGTCGCTGACCGCGGTGGAGAACGTCGCCTTCCCCATGTTGGAGCAACTCGACGTGACGCGCGGCCTTGCCACCGAAGTGGCGCTGGCCAAGTTGGCGATGGTTGGCTTGGATGCGCGCGATGGGGCCAAATTTCCCGCGGAGTTGTCCGGCGGCATGACCAAGCGCGTCGCACTCGCGCGCGCTTTAGCTCTTGAACCGGAATTGCTGCTTCTCGACGAGCCGACGTCGGGGCTCGATCCGATTTCAGCCGGTGATTTCGACACGCTTATTGCGACGCTGCATAAGACGTTGGGCCTGACGGTGTTCATGATCACGCACGATCTCGCCAGCCTCGATGCCATCTGTGATCGCGTCGCGGTTTTGGTGCGTGGTCGCTTTGCAGCCATCGGCACGATGGCGGCGTTGCGGATGTCGCGAGAGCCGTCCGTGCAAGCCTATTTCAAGGGGCGTTGGGCAGACGCACCAGCAAACGACCGGGCAGCCGCGCCAGCGCGCGCGGGCAGTTGAGGGATCGAATGATGGAAGTTCACGCGCGCTACACCCTGATCGGCAGTTTCACGCTCGCCGTCATCGCGGCTGGTTTCGTTTTCGCGTCCTGGCTCAGCGCGGCCGGTGGGTTCGGTCGGCGCACGTCTTATACGATTGCCTTCGACGGGCCGGTGTCCGGCTTGTTGCGCGGCTCTGCAGTGCTGTTCAACGGCATCCGCGTCGGCGAGGTCATCGATCTCCGTCTCGATCCTGCGGTGCCCGCAGGCGTCACTGCCGCGATTGCGGTCGAGACGTCAACGCCGGTGCGGGCCGACACGCGCGTTGGCATCGACTTCCAGGGGCTTACCGGCGCGCCCGTCGTCGTCCTCACCGGGGGCGCGGCGTACGCCGCCGCTCTTGCAGTGCCCGCTGGCAACGCAGCACATCTTGTTGCTGAGACGCGAGCGGGGCAATCTATGAGCCAGGCCGCGCGCGACGTTCTGCGCCGCATGGATACGGTGCTGGCCGATAATGCAGATCAGGTGCGCAGCTCCATCGGCAGCATCGACAAGTTCGCCGCCGCACTGGCCCGCAACTCCGACCGTGTCGACGGCATCGTCGCGGGCCTCGAACGGCTGACCGGCGGCAGCGGCAACAAGCTGCCTCCCCGCATTTTCGATTTGGCAGCTGCGCGCGCCACGCCCAAGCCCGGCAAACTCCCCGCCGGCCAACTCCTCGTCGCCGAGCCGACGACGCTCAGCATTCTTGAAACGGAAAAAATCGTCGTCCGCTCGGCAGACGGGGAAAGTCCGGTTCTCGATCGGGCCCAATGGCCGGACATGTTGCCCAAAGTGCTGCACACGCGCCTGATCCAGAGTTTCGAAGCCGTCGGTTACATGAACACCATCGCCCGCGCGACCGCACGCGACGCCCCAGCAGATCGCCCGTGTCACGCAGATCGACTACGCGCGCGAAATGGCGTTCGTGGCGGTCGGCCAGCTGGCCGGCGACATTCTCGGTGTCGCGCGCTTCATCGCCGATCCCGACTACCGGCGGGCGGAATACGCCATTATCGTCGCGTCGGACCTGAAAGGCCGCGGGCTCGGTTGGCTCTTGATGCAGCATTTGATCGACTACGCTCGGGTCGAGCAGTTGTCGGAACTCTTCGGCGAGGTGCTGGCCGAAAATGAAACGATGCTGTCGATGTGTCGCCAGCTTGGATTCAAAGTCGGGAGCGTTGTCGACGATCCGGCCCTCAAGCAAGTGACGCTAAAGCTGTAACCGCCCGAGGTCCGATCAGACTTGCCGCACATCGACGCTGACGGAAACGCTGTGCTCGCCGCCGCCGATCAGGACGCCGCTGATGGGGCTCACGTCATCATAGTCACGGCCGTGCGCCACTGTGACGTGCTCGTCGGCGACGATGAGGCCGTTGGTCGGGTCGAAGTCGATCCATCCCTGTTCCGGCGACCATACTGAAATCCAGGCGTGCGAGGCGTCGGTGCCTTGCAGCTTGGGCTGGCCGGGCGGCGGGCGCGTCAACAGGTAGCCGCTGACATAGCGGGCCGGGATGCGCATCGCGCGCAAACCCGCGAGGGCCAGATGCGAAAAGTCCTGGCACACGCCGCGACGCTGGCGGAACACCTGGCCGATCGGCGTCGAGACATCGGTGGCGGTCGGGTCGAACTTGAAATCCCGATAGATGCGCGTGACGAGGTCCATCGCGCCGTCCAATACCGGCCGCCCGGGGAGGAACGAGGCGTCGGCGTAGTCGGCAATATCGATCGACGGTGTCGTCAGCCGCGAGGCGCATCTGTATTGGATCGTGTCGAGGTCCATGGCCCACGTGGATGCGGTATCGACGCCGTCGAGCCGGTCCCACGGCGTGGACGCGGTCAGGCGGGGCGGCGGCGGCGCATGCGTTTCGATCTCGCTGCGGGCGTGCAGCACGAATTCCCTGTGGGCCACTTCGATATCGAGAATGACGATCGGGTTGCCGAACGCATCGCAGCCGTCGTAGCGCACGGCTGGCGCCGGCTCGACGATCAGGCTGTGATGGCGAATATGCTGGCGCGGGACAACGCGTGGCGACTTGTGCACCAGGTGCTGTGACTGGATGACCGGTGCGCCGTAGCGATAAAGTGTCTTGTGGCTCACTTCGAGGATCATGGCTTCAGGTCGCTCCTGAGCTGGGCGCGATGCGGGGTCTCATCGGTCAGACTGAAATAATGCGCTGTCACTGCGTTGGAGAACTGGGGCAGCAGCTGGATCTGTTTTTGCAGCAGGTCGTCGAGTTGTGCTCTGTTGGCGTCGCGCGCGATTGATTCCACGTCGGCCAAACGGATCGAGGTGAGAAGATCGAGGATAAGGCGGCGATCCTCCGACAAATTCGTGCCTTGGCGCGCGTCCGGCAGCGTCTCCATGTGCGCCGAAATGGCGGCGAGTTGGAACGACAGACTGCGCGGGTTGGTTTCGTCGAGCAGCAACAGATCGAGAACCAGCGGCAGCATCGGATCAAGGCGATAGCGCGAGCGATAGGTGATGACGCTGTCGGCAAGTTCGAGCAGCAGCGATAGGCTGTTCGCCTCGGCCTCTGCATCAGTGCCGGGAATGAACAGGGCGTGGACGGCCTCGGCCAGATTGGAGGCGCGTTCCAGCCGCCGACCCATGTCGAGAAACGACCAGCCGAAGTTGCGCGTCATGTTTTCGTGCATGAGCCCGTTGAAGGCTGCGAGTGAGGCAAGACCCTCGTCGAGCAGATCCAGCAACGTCAATGGCGACGCCGCCGACAGCGCCGTCGACCACGGATCGCCGGGGCGGAATTTGCTCAGCGTCTGCCAGGCTTCCAGCGACAGGCGGTCGCGCGCCAGATGAGCGACCCGATAGAGGCCGGCGAACGTCCGTTGCAGGGTGCGATGGCTCTTGGCACTGGTAATCAGCGCACTGCACAGGGCTTCGATCTCGGCGGCACCCGGGCGGGCGCGGCGCGCGTCGGCCCGCGCTGCGCGCTCCGACAGCATCATTTCCAGACAGGTGCGCGCCGCGCGCCGGCCGTTGGCGGGGCCGCCGTCCTCTTCCACACGCCTCAGTGCGCCGCGCAGCACGCGCATGGTCCAGTCGGCCCGTTCGGCATAGCGGCCGAGCCAGTAAAGATCGTCGGCGACGCGGCTCTGGATCACGCGCTGCGACCGCTGCACGCGCGCCGTCTCGACCGTCGGGCGCCACAAGCTGACGTGCGGCGGCACCTCGGTATCGGAGACGACCCAGACATCGCGTGCGTGTCCGTCGGGTGCGCTCAAGGCCACGGCGCGCTCAGGATCGACCGTCATCGCCAGTCCGCCCGGCATGACTTCGTAACCGTTGGCCGTTCTCGCCACGTAAAGCCGCACGGCAAACGGGCGCGGGGCGAGGCCGTTGGGGGTGTAGACCGGCGCGACGCTGAAGCCGACTTTCTCTTCGGCAACCAGCTTGGCGCCGTGCAAGCCAATTTCCCGCCGGAGCCGATGCCGATCGGCGGTCGAACTCGTGCGCGGGACTTGGCCCAGTGCCGCCTGCCCCGGCCGGCCGGTGCCTTCCTGGGCGGCGCGAATGACGACGTCGCTGGCGTCCTCGAAGACGCGGGCCTGCGCCGCCGGATCGCCGAGCCACCAGCGTGGAGCATCATGCAGCGCCAAGTCTTGCCCGAGGATGTGTCGCGCAAGTCCGGGCAGATAGCTGCCCAGACCGCGGTTCTGGACCAACGCACTGCCGACCGCATTGACCACCAGGCGCGGGGACCTGCGACAGGCACGCACCAGCCCGGCCGGTCCTTGGAACCCGGACGGGTCCAGCTCCAACGGATCGCTCGAATGCCCGTCAACGCAGCGGACGATGAGGTCGATCTCCTTCAGGCCCTCCAGCGTCTTCAGATAGATCTTTGCGCCCTTGGTCCGCAGGTCGGCGCCTTCGACAAGGAGATAACCGAGATATCGCGCGAGATAGGCGTGTGAGAAGTAGTCGGGATGGTGGGCGCCGGGCGTCAGCAGCGCGATGCGTGCATTTTCGCGGCCACTGTGGCTGGTCAGTGCACCCTGCAGGTTCTGGAAATACGAGACCAGTCGCGTCGCATTCACCTGTTTGAAGAGGTCGCCCGCCACGTGCGTGTGGACCACGCGGTTGGCCAGCGCAAAGCCGATGCCAGCCAGCGTCTCTGTGTGATTGTCGATGACGCGCCACCGTCCGTCCGCGTCTCGCGCGAGGTCGGCTGCGTAGAACTGCAGATGTCCGGCGTCCGGCAGGACCCCGAGGCACGGTCGCAGGAACGTCGCATCGGCGAACACCAGTTCCGGTGGCAGGAGGCCAGCCCGCATCAGCGCCTGCGGCCCGTAGAGATCCGCGAGAATGGCATCGAACAGATGCGCTCTTTGCGTCAGCGCCGTCTGCAGCCAGCTCCATTCCCCGCTCGACAGAACGATCGGCATCAGATCGAGCTGCCAGCCCCGCGATGCCTTGTGGGGGTCGGAGAAAATGTCGTAGGCAACGCCTGTGTCCTGCAGACGCCGGTCGAGACGCTGGACGCGCGCCTCGCGCTCGGCGGGCGACAAGGCCTGCAGGCTGGTCACCAAGGGCTGCCAATGCCGCCGCACGGCACCCGAGCCATCGAGCAACTCGTCGAACCTCGATGTGCGCGTGTGGCGATAGCCTTCCAGCAGATCGGTTTGGCCCTGCACGTCAGGCATCGCAGCAGTCTGCATCTCGTCAGGCCTCGTCCCTAATTCGCCTGACGCGGCCGCACCCGGGCCAGTCCCCGAGAATCAAGCGCCTGAGCAAAGCACCAGACTAGCACGCTCCGCCGCGGGGGCAACGCGCCCCCGATCGCGAGCCAGTGCTTCACGCCCGCGGCGTGCGCCTCTCAGTCCGTCCGTCTGAGGTCGAGCGTGAGGGGGTAGTCCGGATTGATCGCTGCGACAGGCGCGACGCGCGGTCCCGGCGTGTGCCCATGCGCTTCGAATCGGGCGAGACAGCGGCCCTCCGCCTCGTAAGCGTTGACCGGGAACGTTTCAGGATTGCGGCCGCCTGGATGCGCGACATGATAACGGCAGCCGGCGAACGAGCGCCCCGTCCAGGTGTCGATCAGGTCGAACGTGAGCGGCACGTGCGGCGCAATCATGGGGTGCAGGGCCGAGGGTGGACCCCAGGCGCGATAGCGCACGCCGGCGACCGCTTCGCCGTAGGTGCCGGTGGGCGCCAGCGGGATGGCGCGGTCGTTGCAGGTGACGATGAACCGGTCGCCGGTCAGGCCACGCACCTTCACCTGGATGCGTTCGAGCGAGCTGTCGACATAGCGGGCCGTGCCGCCAGCGACCGTCTCCTCGCCCAGCACGTGCCAGGGCTCCAGCGCCTGCCGCAGCTCCAATTCGACGTTGGCGGCCTCGATGCGACCAAGGCGCGGGCAGCGGAATTCGTAGTGGGGCCGGAACCAGGCGACGTCGATCGGCAGTCCCGCCGCCTTCACGTCGGCGACGACGTCGGCCAGATCCGACCAGAGATAGTGCGGCAGCATGAACCGATCGTGCAGGGATGCGCCCCATCGCACCAGCTTCTGGCGATAGGGCTTCTCCCAGAACATCACGACGAGCGCGCGCAGCAGCAATTGCTGGGCAAGGCTCATGCGCGCGTGCGGCGGCATTTCGAACGAGCGGAACTCGACAAGCCCAAGGCGGCCAGTCGCGCTGTCCGGCGAGTAGAGCTTGTCGATGCAGATTTCGGCACGGTGCGTGTTACCCGTCACATCGATCAGAAAGTTGCGGAACAGGCGATCGACGATCCAAGGCGGTACGTTGCCCGACGCCGGATCGGGGATCTGGTTCATGGCGATGTCGAGTTCGTAGAGCGCCTCGTGCCGCGCTTCGTCGGCGCGCGGCGCCTGACTGGTCGGTCCGATGAACAGACCCGAGAACAAATACGACAGGCTCGGATGGTTCTGCCAGTAGGCGACGACGGAGGCGAGCAGATCGGGCCGGCGCAAGAACGGACTGTCGGCCGGCGTCAGGCCGCCGAGCACGATGTGGTTGCCGCCGCCGGTGCCGGTATGGCGACCATCGAGCATGAACTTCTCGGTGCTGAGGCGTTCGAGATGGGCGTCTTCGTAAAGTCCGGTGGTGATCGAGACAAGCTCGGCCCAACTCGTCGCCGGCTGCACGTTGACCTCGATCACGCCGGGGTCGGGCGTCACTTTGATCACGCTGAAGCGCGGATCGGCCGGCGGCGCATAGCCCTCGATCAGCACCGGCATGTCGGTCAGGCGCGCCGTGTCCTCGATGGCCGCAATCAAGGCCGAATAGTCTTCGGCGTCCGTGACCGGCGGCATGAAGATGCACAGCTTGCCGTCGCGCGGCTCCACGACCAGCGCGGTTCTGACGGGGATGGCGTCAGGCCCAGTGACCGAGGCGAATTGCGCATCGAGCGTCGCCGCGCGGCGGCGTTGCATCAGCGCGTCGCGGGTGGGCAGCGTCGGCGTCGCCGCGAATGGATCGCGTGGCGCGACGTTGGGCTGCTCGAGCGGATCGAGTTCCGTCAACGAACTGAGCGGCAGGCGGAATCCAGCCGGCGAATCGCCCGGCAGCAGAAACAGCCGTTCACGGCGCACTTTCCAGCGCTCCGAAACCCAGCGGCGCCCCAGTTCCTGCGACTGCCAGGCTTGGATCGGCAGCACGAAACTCGCCGGTTGCATCAGGCCGCCGTCCAGCAGGCGCACCAGTCGCTCGCGGGAGCGGGGATCATCGAGCTTAGCGGTTTCGGGCACCGCATTGGCCGGCAGCGATTGTTCGATCAGGACCACGTGCGCGAAGTCTTCATACGCCGGCATGGCGCTGTGCACGGGCAGACCAAGGTGCTCGCAAAGCCTGGTCGTGAAAGTTTCGGCATCGGCCGCTGTTACTGCGCGCGGGCTCGTCTCGCGGGCGATGCGCCCGGGATCTTCCCACAACGGTTTGCCATCGGTGCGCCAGTAAAGCGCGAACGACCAGCGCGGCAGCGGTTCGCCGGGATACCATTTGCCCTGGCCATAGTGGAGCAATCCGCCCGGCGCGAACCGTTGCTGCAAACGCCGCACCAGCCCCTCGGCATAGCCGCGCTTGGTGGGCCCCACGGCGGCGATGCTCCATTCGGCACCATCCTTGTGGTCGGCCGCCACGAAGGTCGGTTCGCCGCCCATGCTGAGGCGGACATCGCCGGCAAGCAGGCGCTTGTCGATGGCGGCACCACTGTCGAGGATGCCGGTCCAGGTCTCGTCCGTGTAGGGCTTGGTGACCCGCGGCGTTTCGCGATAGCGCGTCACGGCCATCTTGAAGTCGAACGTCACCTCGGCCTTGCCGTGATTGCCGGAGATGGGGGCTGCGGACACGTGGTGGGGCGTGGCGGCCAGCGGAATGTGGCCCTCGCCAGCCAGCAGGCCTGAGGTCGGATCGAGCCCGATCCAGCCCGCGCCGGGAATGTAGACCTCGGTCCAGGCGTGCAGATCGGTAAAGTCGGTCGCCGCGCCAACCGGGCCGTCAAGCGCTTTGACGTCGGGCGTCAACTGGATGAGATAGCCCGACACGAAACGGGCCGCGAGCCCCATGTTGCGCAGGATCTGCACCATCAGCCAGGCGCTGTCGCGGCACGAGCCGGAGGCTTTACCCAGTGTTTCTTCCGGCGTCTGGATGCCCGGCTCCATGCGGATCAGGTAGCCGACGTCGTGCTGGAGCTGCCGGTTGATATCGCACAAGAAGTCGATCGTCGTTCGCGTGCTTCTGTCCATCTTGGCGAGATAGGCGGCAAGCCGCGGACCAACCGGTGCCGGCTCGAGGTAGGGCCGCAGCTCCTGTTTCACAACTGCTTCGTAGTCGAACGGCCATTGCAGCGCGCCGTCTTCGACGAAGAAATTGAAGGGATCGATCACCGCCATGTCGGCGATGATATCGACAGTGACCGAGAACACATCGGTGGGCTCCGGCATCACGACGCGGGCCTGGAAATTGCCGAACGGATCCTGTTGCCAGTTGATGTAGTGGGTCGCCGGTTCGACCGTGAGCGAATAACTCAGGACTGGGGTGCGGCAGTGCGGGGCCGGCCGCAGCCGGATGACCTGCGGCCCCATGCCGATCTGACGATCGTAGCGATAGGTTGTCTTGTGGGTCAGGCCAACATGAAGAACCATGAGCTGCTGCGTACCTTTCTGGCGGAGACGAACCGACACACGGGTGGAGGTCATGGCGACCAGGCGCCACGGGCACTCCACCACGTATGCACCGACGACGATGGTGACACAGCCGACACCGTACTCCAGACCTGCGGTGCCCATCACAATGGCACACAGCAAAAGAGTGGTGGTGCCGGTGCACAAAAATAGAGCAAGTCCGACTGCTTTGTGGGATACGGTGGCGGCGACGCGACTTCCCCGCCGTGATGGCGATCTTGCGCTCATTCCGCCGAGATGTGGACCCCAGAATGAAAAGTTTCGTCTGCCCGCGCTGCCGTTACAAGGTTTATTTCGAGAGTGTCAGCTGCGTAAGATGTGGGCAGGCCGTCGGTTTTCAGGCCACCACCCTTTCGATGGTCGCCCTGGAGGCGCCTGTGAAGGCGGGAGCGGCGCCCGCAAAAGCCCGTATTCCCGCGGCGAAGGGCCTGCAATACTGCGCAAATGCCGCCCACAAGGTCTGCAACTGGGTGACCACCGTGGGCGATGCCAATGGGTTGTGCAGCGCCTGCGATCTCAATCGTACGATACCTAACCTCTCCGAGCCCGGTGGCCTGGCGGCCTGGCGGGATCTTGAACATGCCAAGAAGCGGCTGGTCTACTCGCTTTTGCGCCTCGGATTGCCGCTCGACGCAGGCGCCTCCGGCGGTGGACGTCTCACGTTTGACTTCGCGCGCGACACGGTGACAGGCCACATCGACGGGGTCATCACGATCGACGTCATCGAAGCTGACGCTGTCGAGCGCGAGCGGCAGCGCCAGCATTTCGGCGAGCCCTATCGCGCGCTACTTGGTCATCTGCGCCACGAGAGCGGGCATTTTTACTGGATGGCGCTCGTCGAGACGTCGCCGTGTCTCGAAGAATTCCGCAAAGTGTTCGGCGACGAGCGCAAGGACTATCAGGCGGCGCTGGCGTTGCATCACGCGAATGTGCCGCCCGTCGACTGGCAGGTGCGTCACGTCTCGCCGTATGCGAGTTCGCACCCTTGGGAGGATTGGGCCGAGACCTGGGCCCACTACCTGCATATGGTCGACGCGCTCGACACGGCCGAAGCCGAAGGCATGGAGCCTCGCGCCGCGGGATTTTCCTTGGGCGCGATCTGGCCGTTCAAAAAAAACGATCTCTACCGCGACGAGACGTTCGAAGCGCTGATGGACCGCTGGGTCCCGTTGACGATCGCCATGAACAGCATCAGCCGCAGCATGGGGCACGACGACTTCTACCCTTTCGTGATCACCGCCGCCGTGTTCGACAAACTCGCCTTCGTGCACCGTGTCATTCGCGGACAGGCGTAGCAATCGGCCGGTCGCGACCCTCCTCACACAGCCGCGCGCTTTGGTTCCACGATTTCGAACATGCGCGTGTTCATATCGATCAAAGCGAAGAGGTCGCGGACCATCCCGGCATCGCCGGCGATCGAGCCCGCCAACGCGACGAGTGCCTCCACGATCGGTGTTCGCGCGCCGATGAGGGCGTTGAGTTGCGACCGGGTCAGCGCAACCTCCGCATCCGCCTTTGCGGCATGGTCGCCGACGCTATGGGTTAGCGTCGCATTCTCCAATGACAGCGTCGAGCGCTCGCCGGTGTCCGTCAGCGTCCAGTTGAGCACGATGTGTTTGTCGAATGCCTTGGGCCCGTTCAGTCGGATCGACAGCGTATCGAAGAGCTGTTCGATGCTGAGCGCGGCCATCGTCTCCGGCGAGATCGGCGTGCGGCCGGGGAGATTTGGCATGCCGTGTCGCAGTTCGTGTGCGCCGAACAGGTAGGCATTGCGCCACGTCGATGATTCCGCGAGATAACCGAGTTGTTCGTACGTGTCGGCAAGCAGGTCGCGCGCGCCTTTGTGATCGGGATCGGCGAACACGGCCTGGCTCATCACCTGCGCGACCCATCGGTACTCGCCGGCCGCGAAGTCTGCGGCGGCCCGCGTGACGGCTGCATCGATCCCGCCCATGTAGTCCATCGCCTTCTTCGCACTTTCGACAGGCGGCAACGGATCGAGATTGGCCGGGTTGCAGTCATACCAGCCGAGATAGTGCTGATAGACGGCCTTGGCGTTGTGGCGCACGGAACCGTAGTAGCCGCGGGCGTGCCAGTGCCTGGCGAGGCTCGGCGGCAGCGCGATCTGCTCGGCGATTTCGGGCGCCGTCAGCCCGTGGTTCATCAGGCGCACCGTCTGGTCGTGCACGTATTTGTAGAGATCGCGCTGGACGGCAATGTAGTCAGCGATCCGGGCACTGCCCCAGACGGGCCAATGATGCTGGCCAATCAAGGCTTCGGCGGCGCCGCCCCATAGCTCCAGCGCTTCCGAGAGATACCCCGACCAGACGCGCGCATCGCGCACCTGCGAGCCGCGGAACGGCAGCAGATTGTGGAAATTGTGGGTGGCATTTTCAGCCAGGCACAACACGCCGAAATCGGGCAGGAAGAAGTGCATTTCCGCCGGTGCCTCGCTGTCCGGCGCCATCTGGAAAACGAAGCGGACGCCATCGATCGTGCGTTCCTCGCCCGTGCGCGTGATGTGGTCGGTCGGCGGGATCAGCGCCACCGAGCCGACCGCCATGGTCTTGCCGAGACCGCAGTCGACGTGCCCGCGTGGACCCGGCGGCAACAGGCGGCCGAACTGGTACATCGAACGGCGCAACATAGCATTGCCGACGAACACGTTCTCCGAAACTGTGTGCTCCATGAAATGCTCAGGCGCGATCACCGGAACCTTCCCGGATGCAACGACCGCCCGGTCGACAACGCCCGCGCAGCCGCCCCAGTGGTCGGTGTGCGTGTGGGTGTAGATGATGGCCGAGACCGGTCGCTCGCCTCGGTGACGGCGATAGAGCGCCAGCGCGGCGGCCGCCCCTTCCGTCGACGTCAGCGTATCGACGACAATGACGCCGGCCCCACTTTCGATCAGCGTCATGTTCGCGATATCGAGGCCACGCACCTGATAGACACCGGGCACAACTTCGAACAGCCCATGATTGAGATTAAGGCGCGCCTGCCGCCACAGGCTCGGATTGACTGTCGGTGGCGGTGTTTCGTCGGCCTGGAACGCGTAAGGAACCATGCTCCAGACGGGACGCCCGGTCGCGTGCAAAACCACTGCGTCGTCGATTGTCCCGAGAAAGCCGCGGCGGGCGTCGGCGAAATCCTGCGTGTCGGTGAAGGGCAGTTCGGCCGCCGTCGTGGCGTGTGCGGCGCGCACGTGGGGGCTGGCGTCGCGGCGCTGCTGCGTATCGGTTGATGTGTCGGTGGACGGGCTCATATCGCACTCGCTTTTCAAAGTCAGGTCTGCTGGTTCGTCAGGTCGTGGGCTCTATGCAGCAGCGTTGGAGGCAGCCGATGCGCGACGTATGAAGTCGGCGGCGCGCTCGGCGATCATGATGGTCGGAGCATTGGTGTTGCCACCGATCAGCGTCGGCATCACGGAGGCATCGACGACACGCAAGCCCTCGACGCCGCGCACGCGCAGCTGAGCGTCGACCACGGTCATCCGATCGCCGGCCGGCCCCATTTTGCAGGTGCCGACCGGGTGATAGATTGTCTCCGAGCGTGCCCTGATCCATGCCTCGATCTCGGCATCGGTTTTATTGGCAACGCCGGGTTCACGCTCGGCACCTCGCGTCGCATCAAAGGCCTTCTGCGCAAAAATTTCGCGCGCGAGTTTCGTGCCCGCCACGAGCGTTTCCACGTCGCGACCCGCACTGAGATAGTTGGCGTCGATGGCGGGGTGCGCCATGGGGTCGGCTGATTGCAGACGGATGCTGCCGCGGCTTTCTGGTCGCAGTTGGCAGACGTGCAGGGTGAAGCCGTTCTGCTTCAATTTGGTGCGACCATGGTCGATCACGAAAGCCGGAATGAAGTGCAATTGCAGATCGGGCACGCTGAGATCCGTATGGCTTTTGAGAAAGCCACCCGACTCTGCGAGGCACGACGTGCCTGGCCCGGTCTTCGTGAAGAGGTATTTGGCCAGCGTCGCCAGCTTGCTCGCGTTATCGTAGGTGTCGCGCGTGGTGCAGTGATAAAGCACGCCGGCGTCGAGGTGATCCTGCAAGTTGCCGCCGACCCCCGGCACGTCGGCGGCCACCGTAATACCCAGTGCGCGCAAATGATCGGCGGGGCCGACGCCGCTCAGCATCAGGAGTTGCGGCGAGTTGACCGCGCCGCCGGATAAAATGACCTCGCGCGTCGCGTGTGCGGTCTCGTCCCGGCCGTTGCAGCGATAGGCGACGCCGGTCGCGCGGCCGCCCTCGATCACCACCCGCGCCACCTGCGCGCCGGTCACGACTGTCACGTTGCCACGCGCCATCGCCGGGCGCAGATAGGCCGACGCCGCAGACCACCGCTGCGCGTTCTTCTGGGTAACCTGATAGAGCCCCACGCCTTCCTGGTCGGGGCCGTTGAAATCGGCTGTGCTTGGATGCCCTGCCTGCCGGCATGCCTCCAGAAAGTTTTGGTTGATCGGGGCTGGCGTGATCTGATCGGCGACATTCAGCGGGCCGCCCGTGCCGTGCAGATCCGTAGCGCCCCGCTCCTGATGCTGCGACCTCTTGAAGTAGGGCAATACATCGCCGAAGCTCCAGCCTTCATTACCCAATTGCCGCCAGTGATCGTAGTCGGAGGCGTGTCCGCGAATATACAACATGGCGTTGATCGACGACGACCCACCCAGCGTCTTGCCGCGCGGCCAATACATGCTCCGGCCATTGCAATGTGCCTGCGGCGTCGTCCGGTAATGCCAATTGAAGACGCTGGCCTCGCCGAGGGCGGCAAACCCCGCAGGCATCTTCAGCATGAAACTTTTGTCGGGTCCGCCCGCTTCGAGCACGAGGACGCGCGCGTTGCGGTCCTCGCCCAGCCGATACGCCAGTGTGCATCCGGCGCTGCCGGCGCCGACGATAATGTAATCGTATGCGGTCTGAGGCATGGCGATCCCCCCTCGAATGCTTATTTTTCAGAAGCGTCGCAGCCGTTGCTTGCTTATGTCAACAACTGCCTTCATTGAGCGCATGCGGGGCGCGTTTGGTGTGAATCGGGCAATGACCGTGCTCGCGGTGCAGTCGAAGGAGGGGTGGATGAACCGGGCGCAAGGCACTGCTACGACGGTGTCGTTCGAAGGACAGTCGGCCGAAGCCGCAGCGCCGCGCGCGTTGCTGGAAGCGCAGCGGGCGGCGTTTCTGGATGATATGACGCCAGCCGCGGGCGTGCGCGACGATCGGCTTCGGCGGCTCCTTGGCATGATGCGTGCCAATGAAGAAAAGATCATCACGGCGATCGATGCCGACTTCGGCGGCCGCTCGGCACAACAGACGCTGCTGGCCGAAGTCATGATGGTCGCTGGCGCCATCCGCCACGCGCGTCGAAACCTGGCGCGCTGGATGCGGCCGATTACGCTCCCCACGGCGTTGCGATACCGGTTCGGGTCCAACACGCTGTTCCGGCAGCCGCTCGGCGTCGTCGGCATCGTCTCGCCGTGGAACTATCCGTGCAATCTCAGTCTCGTGCCTGCTATCGGTGCCATCGCAGCCGGCAACCGCGTCATGCTCAAGCCGTCCGAATTGACGCCGCGGTTTTCTGAGCTGCTGGCACAGATGATCGCCGAAGCGTTCAAGGTGGATGAACTGAGCGTCGTTCTCGGTGGCGCGGATGTGGGGCGGGCCTTTGTCGAGCTGCCCTTCGATCATTTGGTGTTCACAGGATCGACGGAGGTCGGCCGCAAGGTCGCGGAAGCTGCGGCGCGCAATCTGGTCCCCGTGACCTTGGAACTCGGCGGCAAATCACCGGTCATCGTCGATGGCTCGGCGGATATCGGGGTGGTTGCGGCAAAGGTGATGAACGCCAAGCTGTTCAACGCCGGCCAGACCTGCATCGCCCCCGACTACGTGGTGTTGCCGCGCGGCGAGGAAGACGCCTTCGTTGCAGCGTCGCGGCGGGCTGTCGCACGATTTTATCCCAAGGGCATAGACAGCCCCGACTACACCAGCATCATCAACGAACGGCATTACCAGCGCCTGCAGGCCCTGTTGGACGATGCACGTGCCAAAGGTGCCACCATCGTTGATCTGGTCGGCGGCGAACGGGGATCGGATCCCGGTCGCAAGCGCATGGCGCCGGCGATCGTGCTGGGGACGACGGCGGCGATGCGGATCATGCAGGAGGAGGTATTCGGGCCGGTGCTGCCGGTGGTGTCGTGCGCGACGCGTGCGGAGGCGATCCAATACGTCAATGCACGACCGCGTCCCCTCGCGCTCTATTGGTTCGGGTCCGACGGCAAGGCCCGCGACGACGTTCTCCGCAACACCATTTCCGGCGGGGTAACGATAAACGACTGCATCTGGCACTTTGCGCAGGAAGACGCGCCGTTCGGCGGTGTCGGCGCTTCCGGAACCGGCGCCTATCATGGCGAGTATGGCTTCCGCACATTCAGTAAGGAGAAGCCAGTATTCTACCAGTCGCGTGTCAGTGGTGTGGGCCTCTTCAATCCGCCCTATGGCGCACGCTTCGATTGGCTGATGCGGCTGACGAAGCGCTTCTGATCGCTCCGGCGCACTGCGTTCACGCTGTTTTGTGCGATTTGTAGTGATCGGCGACCGCCAGCAGGGCCGCCTCGTATCCGAACGGGCCAAGGCCGCAGATGACGCCCGTCGCGCCATACGAGATGATCGACTTCTGATAGAGCGGGTCGCGGCGGTGGATATTGGTGATGTGCACTTCGATCACCGGCTCCGCGATCGTCTTCAGCGCATCAAGCAACGGCACCGAGTAAAACGACAGCCCGGCCGGATTGACGATGACCGCCGCCTTTTTCTCGCGTGCTTCATGCACCCAATTGATCAACTCACCTTCGAAATTACTCTGGGCGAAAAAGAGATCGAGCTTCGCGCTTTCGGCGACGAATTGGCAGCGCGCTTTGACTTGGTCGAGCGTCGTCGTGCCGTACAGATGAGGCTCACGTTTGCCGAGCAGGTTGAGGTTGGGTCCGTTGAGCAGGAAGACGGGGTGGTGCATTGGGGCGGATCTCGTGATTGGCTGCAGGCTCGTTCCTGCTACACAGCTTTGGCGAGTGCAAGCGTCTCGTTCCTGTGACGCGGTGGGGCTTGAGTGACAGCGTCAAGGGCAGCCGATAGCTGCGCAAGCATATTAGAATCGTAAGAGCCAGTCGATCAGGGAAGCGATACCCCATGGACAAACTTCGTATCGCCGTCGTCGGCGCGGGCCTGATCGGTCAACGCCATATCGAGATGATCAAGGCGAGCCGTCTGTGCGTGCTGTCTGCGATTGTCGATCCCTCGACCGGTGCGGTTGCGTACGCAAAAATGCAGGGGGTGCCGATTTACACATCGCTGGACGCGCTGTTCGAACACACCAAGCCGGCCGGCGTTATCCTCGCCACGCCGAACCAGATGCACGTCGAGCAGGGGATGGCCTGTATTGCCGCCGGCGTCCCGGCACTTGTCGAGAAGCCCGTTGCGCATTCGCTCGAAGCGGGTCTGGCCTTGCAGGCGGCGACTGAAGCATCTGGCGTCAAAATGATGGTCGGTCATCATCGCCAGCACGGCTCGGTGATGGCCAAGGCGGTGGAGGTTATCCAATCGGGCGCGCTTGGCAGAGTAGTCGCGATCGTTGGCACCATGCTCATCTACAAGGCGGAAACGGAGGGGTACTTCGATGGCGCATACACGTGGCGCCGCGAGCCGGGCGCCGGCCCCGTGATGATCAACATGATCCATGAAATCGGCAATCTGCGTGCGCTGGCGGGCGACATCACGGAGGTGCACGCATTCGCGTCCAATGGCACGCGCGGGTTTGCGGTCGAGGATACCGCGGTGATGAATTTCCGCTTCGCCAGCGGCGCGCTTGGCACGTTTGCGCTGTCCGACACAGCCGCCACCGATCGCAACTGGGAGCATACGTCCGGCGAGGACGTGTTCCGGTATGCAAAAGCGCACACAGAGTCTGACGACTGCTATCTGGTGTCTGGCACCTGGGGCACGCTGGCGGTGCCGACGATGCGGCTGCAACGATACCTCAAGGACGAAGATCGGTCGTGGCACAAGGCGCTTCAGAAGTCGCAGATCAAGCCTGACGTGATCAACCCGCTGGCGGCGCAGATCGAACACTTTTGCGACGTGATCCGCGGCACATGCGAACCACGTGTCACAGTCCGCGACGGCGTGCAGAACCTGCGCGTCGTCGATGCCATTCTGCAATCGGCGCGCACGGGGCAATCAGTCAAGATCGCAGGATAGGCGGCGCCGACGCGAGTTCCCATTGCTCGCGCCACTCGGCGCCGACGTAGTTGATGATGATCGACTTGCGCAGCTTTTTCAGCGAGTGATGGCCGACGCCATGCCAGCTGGTCTCGCCCGGAATAAAGATGACTCCGAGGTTGCGTCCATAGGGTGCAGTGGTGACGTATTCGTAGTCGGGCGGGCCATCGCCCAGGCCGGCGGATAGAGCCGCAGTGTCTCGAGGATCACGGAGCGGGTGTAGGTGAGTTGGTCGAGGTCTTCGGCGGTCGGCTCGCGATCGGCGTAGACGGCTTCCCCCGCGCGGCGGATGCGCTCGGCGGCCTCGGGGTGCTGGGACAGCAGATAAAGCGCCCAGCTCAAAGTCAGCGCCGTCGTCTCAGTGCCGGCCCAGAGATATTGCTTGATC
>JANYHP010000584.1 GCA_025359005.1 Hyphomicrobiaceae bacterium
TTGTCGCCGTGCTCTGCAAATTTGCAACACCACTGTTGAGCCCGTGCACTTGGTCCGCTCAGGGTCATTCACGTCGTCCCGCTGCCGGTGCGTGTCCGCTGGACTTCGAAAGCTGCCATTGCTTTTGCGATTTCGAACCGACCCACTACCGAAAACCGCTTCACACTTTTCCGATCGCGCTCTGTCCCGATCGCGCGATTGGACGGAAAACCGCTTCACACTTTTCCGATCGCGCTCTCTTGTTGGCGCGCGATTGGACGGAAAACCGCTTCACACTTTTCCGATCGCGCGATATGGCCCGCTGGACAACGTCCGCGGCACAGCCTGTGCGGGGCAGATTTTATGAAGGGCCGCGCGATGCCGTCGAAACTTGAGCAGTTGCGGGCGATGACCGTGGTGGTGGCCGATACCGGCGATATCGACGCCGTGCGACGCTTGGCCCCCGTCGATTGCACCACAAATCCGACGCTGCTGCTGAAGGCCTCGCAGGAGCCGAGCACCGCCCATCTGGTGGACGAAGCCGTGGCCTGGGGTCGCCGACAGTCTGGCGCGGCGACAGCCGTCACGGCTGCCGTGTGCGACCGCCTCGCGGTCAGCATCGGCACCGAACTCAGCAAACTCGTGCCGGGTCGCGTTTCGACGGAAGTGGACGCAGATCTCTCGTTCGACACCGCCACCTCGGTTGCCAAGGCACGCGCACTGATTGCCGCCTACAAGGAACGCGGCGTCGACAAGAGCCGCATCCTCATCAAGCTCGCCGCCACCTGGGAGGGTATCCGCGCGGCCGAGATTTTGCAGCGCGACGGCATCGACTGCAATCTCACGCTGCTTTTTTCCCTGCCGCAAGCCGCCGCCTGCGCGGACGCCGGCTGCTTTCTGATTTCGCCGTTCGTCGGCCGCATTCTCGATTGGCACGTCAAATCCGGCGGCGGCCCCTACACGGGCGAAACCGATCCGGGCGTGGTGTCGGTGCGCGCCATCTATGCCTACTACAAGACACACGGCATCAAGACGATCGTCATGGGGGCCTCGTTCCGCAATACCGACGAGATCGAGGCGCTGGCCGGCTGCGACCGGCTGACGATCAGCCCGGCGCTGATCGATAAACTCGGCTCGCAAAGTGGCGAGCTGCCGCGCAAGCTCGATCCCGGCCACCTGCACATGGCGCCGGCGCGCGTGGCGCTCGACGAGAAGGCTTTTCGCTTCGCCATGAACGAGGACGCGATGGCGACCGAAAAGCTGGCCGAGGGCATTCGCCTGTTCACCAAGGACCTCGCCGCCCTGCGCTCCGCCATGGCCGGGCGCCTCGCCGCCGCCGGCTGACGCAGCCAAACGTCGGCGCAGCGCGCCTCTGCAGCTTTTGCGCCTTGCCGCCCGGCGCACGAGCGGCTAGGCCATGGCGTCAAATTCAGCAATACGCGGCCATCCGGGCCATTGCACGAAGGGAAAGCACATGCGCGTCTATTATGATCGGGATGCCGACGTCAATTTGATCAAGGGCAAGAAGGTCGTCGTGATCGGCTACGGCAGCCAGGGCCATGCCCACGCGCAGAACATGCGCGACAGCGGCGTCAAGGATGTGGCGGTCGCATTGCGCAAGGGCTCGGCCGGCTGGAAGAAGGCCGAAGGCGCCAAATTTAAGGTCATGGAAGTCGCCGAAGCCGCCAAGTGGGCCGACGTGATGATGATGTGCACGCCCGACGAGTTGCAGGCCGACATCTATCGCGACCACCTGCACGAGAACATGAAGAAGGGCGCGGCGCTGATGTTCGCGCACGGCCTCAACGTGCACTTCAACCTGATCGAACCGCGCGCCGACCTCGATGTCGGCATGGTCGCCCCCAAGGGCCCCGGCCACACCGTGCGCTCCGAATATGCGCGCGGCGGCGGCGTGCCCTGCCTCATTGCCATCCATCAGGACAAGAGCGGCAACGCGCACGACCTGTTCCTTTCGTATGCGTCCGCCATCGGCGGCGGCAAGGCGGGCGTCATCGAGACGTCGTTCAAAGAAGAGTGCGAAACCGATCTGTTCGGCGAGCAGGTCGTGCTATGCGGCGGCCTCGTTGAGTTGATCCGCGCCGGCTACGAGACGCTGGTGGAAGCCGGCTACGCGCCGGAAATGGCCTATTTCGAGTGCCTGCACGAAGTGAAGCTGATCGTCGACCTCATCTATGAAGGCGGCATCGCCAACATGAACTATTCGATCTCGAACACCGCCGAATTCGGCGAGTACGTGACCGGCCCGCGCATCATCACCGACGAAACGCGCGCCGAGATGCGCCGCGTCCTGAAGGACATCCAGTCGGGCAAGTTCACCACCGAGTGGATCCGCGAATGCAAGGCCGGCCAGCCGTCCTTCAAGGCCACTCGCCGCCTGCACGACGCCCACGACATCGAAAAAGTCGGCGCCAAACTGCGCGGCATGATGCCCTGGATTTCCGAGAAGGCACTCGTGGACAAGGCGAAGAACTGAACCGCATCACGCGTCTGCCATTTTGGCCCCGCTGCGGTTCGCCCGCAGCGGGGTTTTCTTTTGCCCATGGAGAGTAAGAGCGTGCCCATCACCATCCGCCCCATCACTGAAGCTGACGCGCCGGCTTGCAACGCCGTTGTCGGCATCGTCGCATGCGAGAAGAAGTATCTGACGCTGACCGAACGTCCGCCGATCGACGGCACGATCGCCTACCTGCAAAAGATGATCAACAACCGCTTCCCCTTGCTGGGTGCCTTCGACGGCGATGCACTGGTCGGCTGGTGCGACATCGCGGGTGGAGAGCGGGAGAGCCTTGCCCATGCCGGCACATTGGGCATGGGCCTTCTGCCGGCCTATCGCGGCCAGGGCCTCGGCGACAAACTCATACGCGAAGCGCTCGTGGCCGGCTGGGCGCGCGGCTTCACCCGCATTCAGCTCGGTGTTTTAGCCTCAAATGTCCGCGCGCTAAAACTCTATCGCAAACTGGGCTTTGTCGAAGAAGGCCGCCAGCGCAACTATCTGCGTATCGACGGTGTCTACCATGACGACATCCTGATGGCCTTGCTGCTCGAGTAAATGACGTCACCCGCGCAATCTCACCGCATCCCGTCCCGCTTGCTGATCTCAGCCACCGTCAGCCCGCCCATGCGCGCGTGCGGTCGGCCGCCGGTGGTCATCGTCAGAAAGAACGCGATCTCGTCGGCGCGGGGTGCGTCCGGGATCATCGCAGTCATGGCGTCGAAATGCGAGCGCACGTAGCAGGCGTCCTTGTGGTGGATCGGCAGGTCGATCGCGGTGCCGAGGTTGGCGAGTTTGGTCGTCGACGGAACGATTGCGAGGGCCCGCCCCAGCAATTCCCGCATGGCGTAGCCGCCCGGAACGTGCCAGAGCGCGCCGTGCTCGATCTCACCATTGGCGCCGATCAGCGAAC
>JANYHP010000589.1 GCA_025359005.1 Hyphomicrobiaceae bacterium
GCTGCCACGCCGACATCGAGGCGCACCTGCGCTCGATTGTGGCTGCCGGCGTGGTGCCGCTTTGTGTCGGCGGCGACCACTCCATCTCGTATGCGATCCTGCGCGCGCTCGGCGCCGGGCGGCCCGTCGGCATGGTGCATATCGATGCCCACTGCGACACTTCCGGCATCTACGAAGGCACCAAGTTCCATCATGGCGGCCCCTTCCGGCAGGCGGTTCTCGACGGCGTGCTCGATCCCGAGCGCACCATCCAGATCGGCATCCGCGGCGGCGCCGACTACCTGTGGGAATTCTCCGCCGACAGCGGCATGACAGTGCTGCACGCCGAACAGGCCGTCGCCCTCGGCATGGCGGCCGTGGCAGCGAAGGCGCGCGCTGTCGTGGGCGATGGCCCGGTTTATATTTCGTTCGATATCGACAGCGTCGATCCGGGCTTCGCGCCCGGCACCGGCACACCCGAGGTCGGCGGCCTCAGCCCGCGCGAAGTGCTGCAGCTGTTGCGGGCCTTGTCGGGGCTCGACGTGATCGGCGCCGACGTCGTCGAGGTGGCACCGCAGTACGATGCCACGACCAACACAGCACAAGTCGCGGCCCAGGTGCTGTTCACTGAACTGTGCCTCGTCGCGACGGCGCTCGCCAAGCGGACTGCGCGCGCATGACCTATCGGGGTGGGGCGACGCTGGCGTGGCAATCGGACTATGGCCAGTTCTACGTGGTTGACGGAGAAGACCCGCGCTTCGACGCGCCGGAGGTGATCACGCCGCTGATGCAGAGCAGGCGCTGGCACCGCATGGCGACGGGGGTGGTCGTCTACACCAACGATTCGTTGCAACAACTTCTCGACATTCGCATCTTCGGCAGCGAACACGCGGCCGATCCGACCGAGTGGCGCAGCGGCCGAGCCTGGACGCAGACGGAACAGGCGGTCGCGTCGTTTCCATCGCGCCGCTTTACACTCTCCAGCCCGTCGAAGGCCAGCACGGAAAGTTATGGGCCGAGCTTTCGGGTGGATGCCGCGACGATGATCGTGCGCATCCAATGGATGGAGTTTCAGGGCAGCCGCGACGACAGCGTGCCGGTGGTGCCGGATGTCATCCGGCTCGACCTGTGGCCGGGTTGAGACGGCTCACAGCTTCGCCGGGATCAGCTTGAGGGTGTCGGGCGACAGCAGCGTCCTGGTCTGGGGATCCATCACGTAGATGCCGAGGCGCAGCGCGTCGAGTTCGTTCAGCAGCGTGACGGTGGCGGCGGGCGACGACAGGAACAACGTCAGGAACTCGGGATCGGCCTTGATCTCGGCGAGGAAGGCGTTGGCGGAGCGCACCATCTCCTGGCCGAAGGCGGTGGCTTTGTTGATGTCGTCGGCGGTGTAGGCGCGCTGCTGCAAGCCCGCGATGTGGCCCTGATGGAACCCGATGCGGGCGCCCTTCATCATGATGCGCGAGGGCTGGCCGCTGGTGAGGTCGCGACCACCGAGGAACATGAAGGTGCACGAGCTGTGGCAGCCTTTGCCCTGGATGGCGACGGTGGTGATGCGAGCGGAATGGATGAAGCGGCCGACGGCGAAGCCTTCGTTGAGATTGCCGCCGGGCGATTCGAGCATCAGCACGATGCGTTTGCCGGCCGGCACCTTTTCGACCTGCTTGTGCAGGCGCTCGAGGTCACCTTGGACGACCGGGCCGCTGTAGAGAAGGGTTGCGGTGGCGGCGTCCCCGGTCTCGATCGGCTCGACGGTGGCGGCGGTGGCGGGCGCCACGAAAGCGGCGATGGAGAGCGCTGCGGCGGAGGCCAGCGTGACGGCGCGGCGGCGGAAGGTGGCGGAGGCCAGGACGTATTCCTTCAACATGACGTATTCGTTCAACATGACGTGTTCCTTCGGGAAACGAGGTCTTCTTGGATTTGTTGGGCTTGGGTGGATCATAATTTGCTGGCGACGCTGCGCGGCAACTGCGAGACGGCACGGGCGCTGAGCAACGTCTGCAGGCCGATGCGGGCGGCATCGCTTGCCGGGTCGAGGCTAAGGGCTTCGCGGAAATTGCTCTCGGCCGCCTCGGCCAGGCCGCGGCTCATGTTGATATGGCCACGGACGGCGAAGATCTCGGCGTAGCGCGGGCTCAAGTGGTAGGCGGCGGCAAGATCGGCTTCGGCGGCCGGGAACTGGCCGAGCTTGGCGAGCGCCACGGCGCGGCGGACGAGCAGCGCGTTGCCGTTCGGGTTCAGACGCAGGCCGGCGGTGAACTCCGCGACCGCCTCCTGCGCGCGGCCGGTCGAGAGAAAGACCAGTCCACGCAAGAACGACGCGCCGACCAACACCGGATCGAGCCGTTGCGCTTCGCCGGCATCCGCCAGCGCCGGTTCGTACTGGCTGAGATTCAGCCGGGCGAGGCCGCGGTAGAAGTAGCCGACGGCGACCCGCGGCGCCAAGGTGATGAACTGGCTGAGGTCGGCATCGGCACGCTGGTAGTCGCCGCTGTCGAGCAGCACGCGGCCGCGGATCTGGTAGGGCTCGGCCATGGCGGGGTTGGCCTTGATGAGCTGCTCGGCCAACTGGTAGGCGCCGGTGAGATCGCGTCGGTTGTAGCGGTCCCAGGCGTCCTTGAGAGATGCTGCCGCCTGCTCGGTGCCGACAACGGCGGGCGCGGCGGTTTGAGGTGCGGCCACGACGGCCGGGCGCGGCTGTTGCGGTGCTGCTGGGGCGACGGTTGCGCCACCCGCTGCGAGTTCGGCGGCGGCGAGCTGGCGCTGGTTGCGGGCCGGCGCGTTGCCGGGCTGGACCGAGAGGATGCGATCGAAGTCAACCAAGGCCTGGGCAAAGGCGCGCTTCTGGAGGAACAGGCTGCCGCGCTCCTGCAGGGCGAACAGGTTGTTGGCGCTGACCACCAGGGCCGAGTTGAGGTCGGCGAGCGCCAGGTCGTACTGGCTCTGCATGCGGTACATGCGGCCGCGGGCGGCAAAGCCTTCCGAATAGGCCGGGTTGAGCGCCAGCGCCTTATCCAGGTCGGCCTTCGCCTCGGCGTAGCGGCTCAGATTGGTGAGAGCGGCGCCACGCAAGCGCAAGGCGTAGGTGTAGTTCGGGTTGATCTTGAGCGACGCGTTGAGGTCGGCGACAGCTGCCGGATTGTCGCTCCCGACAATGTGCATGCGGCCGCGCACGGCGAGCGCGTAGGCGCTGCGCGGGTCCAGTTGAAGGGCCTGGCGCAGATCGGCCACCACAAGGTTGACCTGGTTGCGGGACAGGTAGGCATCGGCTCGGCTGGCGAGCGCGATGACCTGCTCGGCGCGGGCGACGCCCTGCTGGAGCAGTTGCGTGCAGCCGTTGACCTTGAGGTCGACGTCGCCGGACTTGCAGTCGGCGCCGGCGTCGGCACATGCTGCAACGCTCGAGAGGAGCACGGCTGCGAGGGCGGTTGCGATACGCATGGGAGAACTCCGACCGGTGAGGCTTGCGGACGAGGTCCGCGACGCGTTGGGGTGTCTGCTTGCTCTGGAGCTACAGTTGCGCCTTGTGCAGCCCTTCGCTGTCCCGCGTGGAACACGGAATGAAATCTCTGTATTTTGACTGTTTCAACGGGCTTCATCGCAAGATCGTTATAAGCTATAACGGTTTCGAGCCGCCGTGAGTGCGGCCATCATCGAGGAGGAAAAAAACGTGACCTATCATCGATTGACACGGCGGACGGCCCTGGCCGGCCTCACCCTGGCGGCGAGTGCACTCGCCGCGGCGGCGGTCGCGTCTGCGCAAGACATCAAGATCGGCGTTTCAGTGGCGCTGACCGGCCCGGCCGCGGCGCTCGGCGGCCCGATCAAAAACATGTTGTTGATCGCATCGGACAAAATTGCCGGGGTGCCGGTGAAATACGTGCTGCTCGACGACGCGGCCGATCCGACGACGGCGACGACCAACGCGCGACGCTTCGTGACCGAGGACAAGGCGGACGCGATCTTCGGGTCGTCGAACACGCCGGCTGTGCTGGCAATATCGGCGGTAGCCAACGAGGCGGGCGTGCCGCACTTCGGCATGGGACCGATCCCGATTTCGCCGGCCAATGAGAAGTGGACCGTGATCATACCGCAGCCGGTCGGGCTGATGGCCAAGGCGCTGTTCGATCACATGGTGGCGAACAAGGTCAAAACGGTGGGCATCGTCGGGTTCGCCGATAGCTGGGGCGACCTTTGGGTGAAGGCGTTCAAGGATATTGCCGAACCGATGGGCTTGAAGATGGTGGCCGACGAGCGTTATGCGCGCGCGGATACCTCCGTTGCGGGGCAGGCGCTGAAACTGGTGGCCGCCAAGCCCGACGCGGTGCTGGTGGCAGGCTCGGGCACCGGGGCTGCACTGCCGCAGGTGGCGCTGAAGGAGCGCGGCTTCACGGGGCCGATCTATCAGACGCACGGCGCGGTGACGAAAGACTTCATCCGCATTGCAGGTGCTGCGGCCGAAGGCGTCATCATGGCGTCCGGTCCGGCGATCGTGCCGGAAGGCCAGGCGGACGGCGCGCTGACCAAAGCGCCGGGCCTCGAATACGTGACAGCCTATGAGACCAAGTACGGCAAGGATACGCGCACCCAGTTTGCCGCGCATTTCTTCGATGCGGTCAAGATCATGGAGCGGATCGTGCCCGTCGCCATGAAGACGGCAAAGCCCGGCACGCCCGAATTCCGCGAGGCGCTGCGCGGCGCGCTGCTCACGGAAAAGGACATCGCGGCGGCGCAAGGCGTTTACAATTTCACCGAAAAGGATCGCTACGGCGTCGACAATCGCGCCCGCGTGCTGCTGACCGTGAAGGGCGGCAACTTCGAGGTGATCAAGTAGACGCTCCCCTCTCCTCTGCATTCTCCGCCGGTGGTGACGCGCCACCGGCGGATGTGCGCATCGGAAGCGGCGTTAAAAATCTGATATACCTGTATTTTACCGGGGCATTGTTAATTGCGCGCACGGCCACTGGCGAGCCCGCCAACCGACTTTTTGTCTTTTGGGCGGGTGAGTGACCCAAAAAGTATTTTCGCGCACGCAGCGCCACTCTAGAGCATTTTCCACCAAAGTGGACACCGGTTTGGTGCAGAAAATGCGACAAACACAGGGCTAGAGCGCTTTCTTCGATCGAAACCAAGTGGAAAGCGCTCTAGACGCATTTTTGAGGCCCTCGGAGCGGTTGTTCTCGCCCTCGATGCCCTTCCACACCGGGAGCCGGCCCGCGCGCTTTTAAGCCGCCGCTGCCGCGTCCACCCCAAACGGGTTTCAAAAGGGCTCGCCCTTTTGCGGGTTCAAAGGGCAGCGCCCTTTGTCTTTCTCGCGTCATCCATCGCCAGCCACGAACTTGTCTCCGTAACCCCACCACAAACGACGACGCCGGCGCGATCGTGTCGCACCGGCGTGGCGTCGGGGTCAGACTGATGGATCCGACCCCGTATTGCACTCCTATCCGACTTACTTGTCGTCGCCTTCCTTCTTCTTGATGGCGGCCTTGAAGATGTCGCCGAGCGAGGCGCCCGAGTCGGACGAGCCGAACTGCGCCACGGCCTTCTTTTCTTCGTTGATCTCGAGCGCCTTGATCGACACCGTCACGCGGCGCGTGGTGCGATCGAAGTTGGTGACCGAGGCATCCACCTTGTTGCCGACCGAGAAGCGCTCGGGGCGCTGCTCGGCACGGTCACGCGACAGATCGGCGCGCTTGATGAAGGTGGTGAACTCGGTGTCCGCCAGCTTGACCTCGATGCCGCCGTCCTCGACCTTGAGGATCTCGCAGGTGACGGTGTCGCCCTTCTTGATGTTGCCGACCGCGGCAATCGGATCGCCGCCCACCTGCTTGATGCCGAGCGAGATCCGCTCCTTGGAACTGTCGACGTCGAGCACGACCGCTTTGACCGTGTCGCCTTTCTTGTAGTCCTTGAT
>JANYHP010000645.1 GCA_025359005.1 Hyphomicrobiaceae bacterium
GCGCCGCCGCCGCATAGATCAGCGAGCGATGGCTGAAGAGGAATGCGTCCGGCAGGATGACCAGCCCCGCACCCGGTGCGGCCGCCTGCGCAGCGATCGACGCCTCCACAGTGGCAACATCCTGTACGGGCGCGCGGCTCACGGTCAGGCCCACGGAAGGGGCCGTCGCCTCCAGTGTCGGCCAGAACAGCGTATGAGGCGCGGTGGCAGGGTTATACATAACCGCGACGCGTCGGGTGGCCGGCGCAATCTCCTTGAGAAGCTGCAACCATTTCCCAGCCAAATCGGGCTCGAAACTGGCGAAACCGGTTATGTTGCCGCCGGGCCTGCTGAGGCTGGCGACAATGCCGTCTCCCACCGGATCGGCGAGACCTGCGAAGACCACGGGGATCGTCTGCGTCGCTGACTTGAGTTCGCGCATGATCGGCGAATTGATGCCGACGATGAGGTGGGGCGCCGAAGCAACCATCTCCGCCACCAGCGCCTTGGCCCGCGCGGCGTCGCCACCGGCCCACCGGATATCGTAGGCGACGGTGGTGCCCTCGACCCACTTCAGGTCGCGCATGCCTTGCAACAGCGCTGCAATGCGCGCCTGCCCTTCAGGATCGCTTGCCGTGGCCAGCAGCACGCCGACGCGGCGGATGCCGCCGGGCTTTTGGGCGCGTGCGGCCAGCGGCCACGCCCCCGCCGAAGCGCCACCGAGCAGCGACAGAAAATCCCTGCGTCTCATTCGATCACCTCGTTGGCGCGGGCGAGCATGGTGGGGGCAATGGTCACGCCGATGGCTTGCGCTGTCTGCAGATTAATGGACAACACGAACTCGGTCGGCTGCTCCACGGGCAGGTCAGCCGGCTTCGCGCCGCGCAGCACCTTGTCGACGGCACTGGCCATGCGCCGGCTCAGTTGCCCACGATTGGCCGCGTACGAGAAGAGGGCACCCTCGGCCGCGGTACCGCTGATCGGCGAGATGACCGGTAAGCCGGCCCGCAGTCCGAACTCGAAGGCCACCCGACGCGGCAAGCTCGGCTGCACGACAATGGCACCCGTCGTCATCTTGCTCACCGACGCCAGGGCGTGTTCGAGTTGGTCGGGGGGCATGAGGCTGACCACGGCATGGTCCAGTCCCAGCGTTCGGGCCGCGGCCTTCGCGTGCTCCAGAAAGGTCGGCGTGAAGGGATCGGCTGCATTGATGACGATCGTGATGTGCCGCACCGCCGGAAGCGCCTCATGCAGAACTTCGATGTTCTTGGCCACAAGTTCGGCCGTGAAGTTCGACGTGCCCGTGACATTGCCGCCGGGGCGCGCGAGGCTCGTGACCACGCCGCTGCCCACCGGGTCGGCGGCGCTCATGATGACTGGCACGGTTGTGGTTGCCTGCTTGGCCGCCAGCGCCGCCGGCGTCTGGTAGGCCGCGATGGCAGCGACCCGCAGGGCAATAAACGCCGCGGCGATTTCGGCCAGCTTCTGAGTATCACCATGCGCCGATCGCACGTCGAGCTTGAGCGTGCTCCCCTCGCGGTAGCCAAGCACGGTAAGCTCGCGCCGCATATCGGCTGCAAACTGCTCCGTGTCGCCGTCGTGCAGCGAAAATAGGCCGAGCGTGGGCGCGGCCGTCGATTGCGCGGAGGCGATCTTGGCCAAACCCGTCACGACGGGCAGGGATGTCAGCAGCCCCAGCAGGTCTCGCCGTCTCATTCGATCACCGCGTCGGCAAGGGTCATCACGGGGTGCGCCTTGACTTGTTTTGGTATTATGACCATTATGGTCATATAAGTGGAGGATGAGGCTGAGCGATGCAAGACTGGACCGTTGCCGAAGCCAAAGCCAAGCTGAGCGAGGTCATCGAGCGTGCCATGGCTGGCCAGCCGCAGACGATCACGCGCCACGGTAAGACCGCCGTCGTGGTCGTTGCTGCCGACGAGTGGAAGCGCCGGGCCGCTCGCAGGGGCACGCTGGCGGAGTTCCTCGCCGCCTCGCCGCTGCGCGAAATCGGCCTCGAAGCGCCGCGCCTTAAGGGCCGACTGAGAGATGTCGATGTCGGATAAAGCAAGGCCCGAAAAGGCCGGGTCGGGTGGGGCTGGCTTTCTGCTCGATACGAATGTGATCTCGGAAGCGACGCGACAGCGCCCGGACGCCAACGTCATGGCATGGCTGGCGGCCACCGACGAGGATCGCTTGTATCTCAGCGTGGCGACGCTGGCTGAAATCAGCCGCGGCATCGAAGCAGCGGCTGTCGGCAAGAAACAACGACGCCTCGGCGCGTGGCTGACCGACGAACTCATGCCACGTTTCGACGGCCGCATCCTGCCCGTCGATAGTGCCACAGGCCTGCTCTGGGGCGGCGTCACCGCACGGGCCAACAAAGCGGGACACGACATCGAAGCCATCGACGCACTCCTCGCCGCCACCGCCGAGCGGCACAACCTGACGCTCGCCACCCGTAACGTCACCGATTTCACGGTGCTGAAATTGCCGTTGCTCAATCCGTGGGACGTCGCCGAACAGTAGCGTGGTTGCAGTCGCCTCATTCGATCACCGCATCGGCGAG
>JANYHP010000652.1 GCA_025359005.1 Hyphomicrobiaceae bacterium
CAGCTGCGCCATGGACTCCGGGCCGCCCACTTCCGGCGGCCTAGAGCCTGACCCCGCGTTCTTCGCGCGGGGGGACGCCCAATCGAATAGCTCGATAAACTGGAAGTGCGATAACCCGGTTCAAGCAGGAAGAAACGCAGAGCAACTTCGGCATCATGCCTTCACGCGCAAAATTTCCCCGATGTGTGTCGTATAGCGCGATGAGAAGTTCGACTGCCGCATGCCCCATCGTGGTTTTGATACGCCAGCTCCGGGCCGCAGCGCTCCACGGCCATAGCGCACGTTCACGGCATCGAGGGCACGCATTACTGCCGCTGACCGAACCGGAGCGCGCGATGGAAATAAATTCGCCGGCTGCACCGACGACGGCACAAGATCGAGTAGTACGACGCCGGCCTTGGCGTAACGATAGCTGCAGCGAGGGTGTCATGGCCACCCGCCCGCGGGTCAACGCTACTCGCGCACCGGGCGCTGTTTTATAGCGGGGTTTGAGCGGACATTGTGCTTTCGATCCCCGAAGACAGCGCGCATGACCGCAAGCTGGTGCCCTTACAGTTCTCCACACCCGTGACATGATCTGCTGCGTTTAAGATATCTGGAGGTGTTCCATGAGCATTCCGCGAAGTCTGTACCCGGTCATCGGCGCGCATCTGAGTGCGGCGCGTCAATCGATGGAGCTCACGATCAACGACGTGGCGCGCCGCATGGGGTTGTCGACCGACATCATCGAGGCCGTGGAGCGCGGCGAACTGAGGCCGACGCCGATGGAGTTGCAGATCTGGTGCCGGATGGTTCGGTTGCCCATTCACGCAGTGTTCTCGCGGCCCACGCTGCATTGACCGATACGTCCCGTCGAAGCTCTGGAAGAAAGTTCCCGTCGTTTTATCGTCGCAGCACAAGACACGCGGGCGGACACGTCGTCAGATCCATCCATCGCCAGCCATCGCTGAAAGGTTTCAATCATGACCGTCATCACTCGGATGCGCCGACACTGGTTTCGCAAGCAAGGCCGGCTTCCACCCGAAGACATCGATGCTGTCATCACGATGATGCACACGTTTGGGCAACGCGACGGGGAGACCGAAGCGGAATTTCGCGGGCGGCTGAAGCAGCAGAACGACGAGTACATGGCCAAGGCTGATCTCGAGGAGGAAGCGGCGTCGTGAGCAGATGGACCGGCGGCTAACGCTTGCCTCGTACCGCTTTCCAAGGCCCACCTGGCTTCCATCGCTTCGTCAACGGTTTGCCCTTCTGCGCTGCGACAAGCGGCGGCATGACGAACGCTGTAATATCTTCGACGGCTGCGACGAGATCACCGGGATTGAGCAGCAACGGCTCGCGGCCGATGAACGCATTCCACAGCGCGACCTTCTGCGGATCGTCGACAAACACGGATGACAATCCCGCTGGCACATCATCCGGCAACGGCGTGCCGCGCCGTTCAAACGTCGCAATCACGGCCTGGCGCAGGACCTCGCCGTCGAAATCGAACAGCCGTGCCAGCGCCAGCAGATCGTAGTAGTCCTTCATGCGCGTGTTGATGATACCGAGCGCGACGATCGCTTGCAGCTTTTCGGCGAACACGGTTTCTTTAGGATACGCGCGGATCTTCGGTGCCGGTGCATCGAGCAACGGCGGAAATTCAATTTCTGTGATTTCCGGCGTCACGGCATCGCCAAAGCCGATATCGATCTGGACGGGGATGCGTGTCTTGCCCAGCAACGCGGTCATTTTCACGCGTACGCCGCCATAGTCCTGCGTGGTGCGGATCGCTGCTGCCTTGATGCCGGCGGTGTCGAAGACCACCCCGTCATCGGGCACTGTCTGCTTGCAGATGCTCACAACCGCTTTGGCAACGGCGGTGACATCATCATCACCAAAGCCGAGGAGATCGAGATCCTGCGTCGGCCGGAATGGATCGGGCATCCAGGCGGTGAACAGCATGGCTCCCTTCAAGACGAAGCGGTCTCGTTCAGCGGAGACACTCAACCGGTAGAGCAAGCGCTCGATGGCATAACGGCGAAGGATCAGTGCGACATCGGTTTGCCGCGCATCAGCGATGTTGCGCAATCGTGTGGCGACAGAGGCTGGCAGATTGACGGGTTTACGTGTCATCGGCGAC
>JANYHP010000663.1 GCA_025359005.1 Hyphomicrobiaceae bacterium
CGCGGCGGCCGCCCGAGCGGCGATGCGTGGGCTCGCCTTCGACCTGATCATCCTTGATGTGATGATGCCAGGGGAGGACGGGTTTTCGCTGGCCCGCGATCTCAAGCGGACGACAACGGTTCCGATCTGCATGTTGACGGCCCGAAACGAAGCGGACGATCGCGTCGGCGGTCTTGAAATCGGCGTCGACGATTATGTGGTCAAACCCTTTGAGCCGCGTGAGTTGCTGTTGCGGCTCAAGAATATTCTGCGGCGCGGCCAGCAATCGGCAGCCCCGCGCGATGAGGTCCGGATGGGGGATGCTGTCTTCTCCATCGGCCGCGGCGAGTTGGTGCGCGGCACCGAAACGGTCAAATTGACCGAGCGCGAACGAGACTTGTTGCGCCAGTTCGCGCAGCGACCCGGAATGCCTGTGGCCCGGCACGAACTGGCGCCGGACGAATCCACCGGCAGCGAGCGCGCCATCGACGTGCAGATCAACCGCCTGCGTCGAAAGATCGAGACCGACCCCTCCAATCCTGTCTATCTGCAAACCGTGCGGGGCAAGGGGTATATCCTGTATACCGACTGATCCGATCCTTTTTGAGTTCGTGCCATCGCCATCGACCAGACCAAGCGGATGCGTGAGCAACCGGGCGACCGCAAGGTCAGCGCGGGCCAAGCCACGATTGCGCCGGGTGGTTCTTCGGGCCGGGGCGGACCGCCGCCTTTAAGCCCGATCCGGCGCACCCTCGAAATGATGCGTCGCCAGGTGGGCAAAGTCTCTGAGCCCTTCAATCAGCTGGCATTGCAAGTGCTGCCGAAGGGGCTCTATGCCCGCGCTCTGCTGATCATTCTCGTGCCCATTGTGCTGTTGCAGAGTGTGCTGGCCTTCGTGTTCCTGGAGCGCCATTGGAACCAGGTGACGCGGCGGCTGTCTGAAGCGACAGCGCGCGACATCGCGGCTGTCGTGGAATTGTTCGAGACGACGGATTTTGCCACTGAACAGGGCAAGCTCGTCGATTTTGCGCAAAACAAGTTGGCCATGACCTCGTTGCAGGTTCTGCCCCCCGGCGATCTGCCTTCAAAGGAGCCGCGGCCCTTTTTAGGGCTTCTCGATCGCGCGCTCTCGGAAGAAATCCGCAACCAGGTCAAGCGCGAGGCCTGGATCGACACGGTCGGACAATCCAACCACGTGGAGATCCGCATCAAACTCGACAACGCGACGCTGCGGTTCCTGGCGCCACGCGGGCAGATCTACGCTTCTAACAGTCATATCTTCCTGGTCTGGATGTTTGGCACGTCGCTGGTGCTGATTTCGGCGGCCGTGGTGCTGTTGCGCAATCAGATCCGGCCGATCCTGCGGCTGGCGGAAGCGGCCGACTCGTTCGGCAAGGGGCGAGGTTTTCCCGAAGATTTCAAGCCGCGTGGCGCGCGCGAAGTGCGGCAGGCAGCGCAGGCCTTCGTCGAAATGCGCGATCGCATCACCCAGCATGTCGAGCAGCGCACGACGATGCTGGCCGGAGTGAGCCACGATCTCAGAACGGTGTTGACGCGGTTCAAGCTCGAGTTGGCACTCTTGGGTGAGTCGCCCGAGATCCAGGCGATGCGGGGTGATGTCAACGAAATGCAGCACATGCTCGAGGATTATCTGGCATTCGCCCGCGGCGACGGCGGCGAGACTGCGGCGCCGACGAGCGTCCGGACGCTGCTCGAGGAGGTGCACGAGGACGCGCAGCACTATGGTCCGGATATCGTCCTGGAAACCGGGCGCCGGCGGCGCGAATTGGTCGTGCCGCTCAAACGGCAGGCCTTGAAGAGGGCGATCCTCAATCTGGTATCCAATGCGGCCCGCTTCGGCGACTTGGTCGTGCTGCGAGCGACAGCAGACAGATCATGGCTGCTGATCGATGTGGAAGACGACGGCCCCGGAATCCCGAAGGCGGAACGCGACAATGTCTTCCGCGCGTTCTACCGGCTCGATCACGCGCGCAACCAGGACAAGGGCAATACCGGCCTCGGCCTGGCGATCGCCCGTGATATCGCACGCAGTCATGGGGGCGATATTACGTTGGAAGAAAGCGCGCTCGGCGGATTGAAGGCGACGATAAAACTGCCGCTTTGACGGCCCGTTTCCCATCTTGTGCCCGAATGGCACAGTGATTATGAAAGTATTCAACGCGATAGTTTCAATAGTTTATGAAATTTACCGTGTTCAACAGATCAGTTCGACGAACACAAAATTATATATTACGAATATCTCAAGATCGACGCAGATGCGGCGCCGTGAACCGAGATGGGACTGATGGCGAATTCAGCAAAACAGCACGATGGTCGCGCAAGTCTGTTGGCGCGTGTCAGCATGATGCTCTGCTTTCTCGCAGCGTCCGCCATTCTCGTTTCGGGACTGTCGGATGCCGCTCACCACCCGGGCCCTGCATTGGGCGTAGGCGGCGCCAACGTTGCTGCCTTGAAATAAGGCGCAGCGAAGGCAGCAACAAAGTTTAATATTCCGTTGACGAAACGCCTGAAATGTCGCATAAAACACTGCATGACTGATAGCGCACTGCGACCCCCGTCCCTCTCCCAGGGCGGGGGTTGGGCGTTTTAGGGGCACCGCTCAGTCAAACCCACCCCATATCCCCCGGCGATGACGCTTCCGAGCCGCAGGATATCGTGGAGCCGTGGGGTCAGACCTATGGGTCTGCCCCCAATCCACCGTCCTACTTCGCCAGCGCCCGCGCCACTTATGCCGGGGTGCCAAAATCCATCTTGAAGCCGTGCTCGCTTTCCAGCGTGGCAATGGCCGCCATGACGTCGGCGACGGGGACTTCGACGAGTGGCGGCCGCACTTTCGCCCAGCCAGCATCGTTGCGGTAATGCGCCACGATCGCCTTGATGAAGGGGATCATGGGCAGGGATTGGAAAATCTTGCGGACGCCGCCGATCCGGGCCTGCAGCGCATCGGCGTCGGCCGATTGCCAGTTCTTGTAGACGTCGTAAAGCGCGGCGGCATTGACGTTGGCCGAGGCCGAAATGGTGCCGGCTGAACCAGCGCGCAGGCCATCGAGCAGAAAGGCCTCGGAGCCGGGGAAGATCTCCAGATCTGGATACGCATCCAAAATCGACTTGGTTGTGCCCCAGTCACCTGACGAATCCTTCAGGCCAACGACGGTGCCGGGATAATCCTTCTTCAGGCGGCCAATGAGCGGCAACGTGAAGCCGACCTGCGCCACGGGCGGGATGTGATAGAGATAGACCTTCAGGCGATCGTCGGCGACGGTCTCGATGATCTCGGCGAAGTAGCGGTAGAGCCCCTCTTCGCTCGGCGCCTTGTAAAAGAAGGGTGGCAGCATCAGGCAGCCGCCGCAGTCCAGATCGACGGCGTGCTGAGTGAGCGTGATGGCATCGGTCACCGAGCACATGCCGGTGCCGGGCAGTAATTTGGCAGGGTCGAGCCCCGCGTCCACCAGGTCCTCGAGCAGTTCCATGCGCTCGTCGAGACCCAGTGAATTGGCCTCGCTGGTGGTGCCGAACGGGGCGAGGCCCGTGCAGCCGTTGGCCATCAGCCATTCGGCGTGTGCGGTGAAACGCTCGGGGTCGGGCGCGCCATCGTCACCAAACGGCGTGATGAGTGGCGCGATAACGCCCGAGAAATTCTTCTTCTTGTTGGCCACGCTGGTGCTCCGGCTTCAAGGGTAAGGGAACGAGAGGCCGGATCAAGCCGGCATGGGGATGGCTGGCTGTCTGACGGGGACGTGATAGCCGCGCTCGACGGCCGGGCGCTTGGCGATCTCGACGTACCAGCGCTTGACGTTAGGGTAGGCGTTGAGATCGATGCCCTGCCACTCGTAGCGCGAGATCCACGGCCAGATGGACATATCGGCGATGGAATAGTCGACCGCCACGAACGGCGCTTCCGCGAGTCGCCGATCGAGCACGCCGTAGAGGCGCCTGGCTTCCTTGGCAAACCGATCCTCGGCGTAAGGCGCCTTGCCGGCATTGTATTTTACGAAATGGTGCACCTGCCCGAGCATGGGACCGAGGCCGCCCATCTGCCACATCAGCCATTGCACGGCGTGCCAGCGGTTGGTCGGATCTTTGGGCAGGAACTTGCCCGTCTTCTCCGCGAGATACATCAGGATCGCACCGGATTCAAACAACGCCAGTCCGTTGTCGCGATCGACGATGGCCGGGATGCGATTGTTGGGCGCGATCTTCAGGAAGTCTGGCTTGAACTGCTCGTCCTTGTTGATGTCGACGGCGTGCGCGGCGTAGGGTAGCCCACACTCCTCCAGCATGATCGAGACCTTGCGGCCATTCGGCGTAGACCAAGTGTAAAGGTCGATCATCGGGAGGGCTCCGAGCATGGGCTGTGGTGAGGCGGCGCACACTATGACGGCCCGCGGCTGGGTGCAATTGCGGGCAAAAGTACCGACACGAACACGCCACGGAGCCCAGCGGCGTATCCAATCCCTACAAGGCCCTCACCGCAATAACCCAGGCGGTCACGAACAGCGGTGACAACGCCGTCGAGAGCACGACGGCCGCGGAGATAAACTCGGCTTCGGTTTTGTATTCGACGGCGAAGATGGTGAGCAGCACGCCGACCGGTGTGGCGGCGGCGACGACAAGCACATTGGTGATCTCGCGCGGGAAATCGAAAGCAATGCACAGCCCCCACGCCAACGCCGGCGCGATGAGGAAACGCAGGATAAGCATCAGCGCCTGCGGCACGACCTCGAAGCGCGCGACCTTGCTCTCGGCGACTTGGGCGCCGAGCGTGTAAAGCGCCAGCGGCGTGAAGATGGAACCCAACAAGACCATCGGCTGGATGACGACGGCGGGCAGGTCGACGTCGAGCCCGCGCAAGGCGAGACCGAGCGCAACCGACGGCATCAGCGGCGTCGAAAACGCGGATTTGAGCTTGCCAAGCTTGCTGGCCCCGGCTGGCGCCAGGAGCGCGACCCCGATTGTGCAGATGAGGATCGACGCCACCGCGGTCATCACCGACATGTAGATGACCGAACTCGAACCGAACGCCAACTGCGCCACCGGGATGCCGAAGAAGCCGACGTTGGCGTAGCCGCTGCCGAGCCCCATCATCGGCCCGAGGCTCGAGCGCTGGCGGAACAGCGCGGCGGTGATCCAGCCGATAGGGATCAGCAGGCCGAACAGTAGGAAGCCCATACCCAGAACGGGCCATATGGCGGACAGTGGCTGCTTCGCGGTGGCGAGGAATTGCACCAGGAACGCCGGCATCACCACATAGACCTGGATGCGATTGAGCGTGCCGATGTCCAGCTTCAGCCGCGATTGCAACGCGTAGCCGAGCACCACGAGCGTGATGATCGGCAACGTCACCTTGGTGAGAATGTCGAGAAAAAGGGTCATGGTTCTGGGCTGGGGGCACGGCCGGGCTATGCGCGAAGCGTGCCGGATGACAACCGCTGCCGCAAGCACAGCTATGGGCGATGCGATGGCGACTGCCAAGCCGCGGGCGCAACTGTGCACGGCACGTATGCGGCTGAGACCCGACCGGGAACAACGCCGTTCTGATCAGGTTCAGTTTTTCCGGCGGATGTTGGGAAGCATGCGGCTGAGAACACCGTCGCCGCGGATGAAATGGTGATAGAGGGCCCCGCCGATATGGGCGGCAACCGCCAACACAATCAGGATCGCGCCGGCCTTATGCAGCTTGAAGACGGTTTCCGACAGCGGTTGGTTGACGGGTGAGATCGGCGGCAGGCTGAACAGGCCAAATACGTCGCGGGCGCCATAAAACGATACGCCGAGCCAGCCGCCGAGCGGCACGGCAATGAGCAGCACATAGAGCCCCCAGTGGGTGGCATGCGCAGCGGCGATCTGCCAGGTCGCGAGCCCTGGTTCGGCGCGCGGCGCGCCGTGGCTGAGGCGATAAATCAATCGTGCAACCATCAGCCAGAGCACGATGAAGCCAACCAGCTTGTGGGTGGAATACATGGCCTCCGTGATGCCGTCGAAGATGTTGCGGTCGTTGGCACGATTGTCCATGGCGAAGCCGAGCGGCAGCATGAACAGCACAAGCGCCGCAACGGCCCAGTGGAATTTCCGCGCAGTAGCGCTGTAGACGAGCGGCTCGCCTGGAAGTGTCTGCTCGTTCGTTCGGTTGGCCATCAGTGCATCCCCTGCGTGTGCGCGCGTCGGTATCACGTCCTCAGATCACAGTCGAACAGAACGTCGCCGTCGAACAGCGGGAAGATGCGCGCCTTGGGACGCAGCGCTTCCGACAGACGATCGATGGGCTTGAGCGATAATCCAGGCTTGCCCGACCCGAGTATGACTGGAGCGACAAGCACGTGCAGACGATCGACGGCGCGGGCATCGACGAACGCAGAAACCGTCCAAGCACCACCCTCGACGAGCATGGTCTTGATGCCACGGGCAAAGAGCGCGGCAACGGTCGCATTGGGATCGAGTCGGCCACGCGCGTCGGGGCGAATGGCGACGATCTCGACGCCGTCGGGCAACGGCGGTGCATCGATGCCGGCCGCTCGGACGACAAAGCGGCGGCACCCATCGGCGCCGTCAAGGCATCGCGCAGTGATCGGGATGCGGCCGAGGGGATCGATGACGATGCGGGCGGGGTTGCGACCGGCGACGCGGCGGACATTGAGCAGCGGATCATCGGCGACGACGGTGCCGACGCCGACCAGCACACCATCGACAGCGGCGCGGATGCGGTGCACGTGATCGAGCGCCGCGTCCTTGTTGATCCAGCGGCTTTCGCCGGTGGGCGTGGCGATGCGGCCGTCAAGCGACTGTCCGAGCTGCGCCACGACGAAGGCGCGCGACGGATCCGCGGCGCGCAAGGGCGCGAGCATCGCGTCGGCCATATCGGGCACGGGCGTTTCGCCGAGCGAAGTCGTTGACATGTGGGCGATCAGCTCTTGGTCGGCGGCGGCGCAGCCTTGTCTTCCATATAGCGCACAACCCAGATCGACGCTTCATAAAGCGCGATCGTCGGCGCCATCATGGCGAGCATGGACAACGGGTCGGGCGGCGACAACACAGCCGAAACGGCGGCAATGGCGACGATCGCATAGCGGCGGAACTGGACCAGCATTCCCGCGTTGATCACGCCTGCGCGGGCGAGCAGCGTCAGCACGACCGGCAACTGGAAGCAGATACCGAAGCCGAAGATCAGGGTCATGATGACCGACAGGTAATCCGACAGCCGCGGCACCAGATCGATGGCGACGCGACCGTCTCCGGCCGCCTGCGGCGTGATGTCGACCGAGAACTGGATCACCAGCGGCATGATCACGAAGTAGACGACCGAGGCGCCGAGCAGGAACAGCAGGAACGTGGCCACCAGATAGGGCCGGAACGCATCGCGCTCATTCTTATAGAGGCCCGGGGCGACGAACTTGTAGATTTGGTATGCAACGTAGGGAAACGACAGAAACGCCGCGCCGAACATCGCCAGCCGGATGTTGGTCGTCAACGCCTCGAGAAATTGAATGGATTGCAGCCGCGCCTTTTCCGCGCCGACCACGCGCACGAACGGCCACGCGAGTACGTTGAAGATCGGTCGCGCGATGGCGTAGCAGCCGACGAACATGATGACGAAGGCGATCAGCGAGTGGATCAGCCGCTGCCGCAGCTCAATCAGGTGATCCATCAGCGGCGCCTTGGAGGCCTCGATTTCGTCATGGCCGGGGCGCGGAGCGGGGGATGCCGGCTTGGCGATGCTTGGGGGCGAGCCATTCCCGCCGAAACCGCCGCTGGACGGCGCCGCGACGGGCGCGTCGGGCTTGGGGACGAGGTCCTGCATGGCTCAGGTCCCCGTCTTGGCGAGTTCGCGAGCCAAGTCGTGGCCGCGCTCGAGGACGGGATCAGGAGAGTGAACTGGAACAAGGAGGTCAGGCGGAGCCATCGCATTGGAATGGTCGGTCGGCGCGACGTGCACGGTCTCGGCGGACGGGGTGACGACGCCAGTATCGAGGCCGTTGAGCGGATCGAAGCTGTGCTCAGGTGCCGAGGCCGTCGGGGTGTGGTCGGAAGGGGCTTGCGTTGGGGCCACCGTGACCGACTGGTTCACCGCATGCTCTGTCGCGGCCATGTCACGCTCGACCGACGTCTGCACGTCGCGCAACGAGGTCTCGGCGTCACGCGCGACGGTTTCGATGTCCGTCTTGATGCTCTCTAGCTCGGCTTCCCGCATGGCCTCGTCGAACTGCGCGCGGAACTCGTTGGCCTGCCGGCGGATCATCGCCACGTACTTGCCGATCGTGCGCAGCAGGAACGGCAACTCCTTCGGGCCGACCACGATAAGGGCCACGACGCCGAGAATGAGCAGCTTGCTGGACGTCAAATCGAACATGGATGACCTTGCCGATGCGGCTTAAGCGGAGCCGTCAGAACTGAACCGTCAGGCCTGCGTGCCGGAGCCGGTCGTCGCGTTCTGCGGCGATTTCTGGGCTTCGAGCGACTTCAAGTCCTCGGCCTTCTTGGCATCGACCGCGTCGTCGGCCATGCCCTTCTTGAAGCTCTTGATGCCATCGGCCACGTCACCCATGATCGACGAGATTTTGCCCTTGCCGCCAAACGCCACCATCCCGACAACGATCAGGATGAGCCAGTGCCACACGCTCATCGTACCCATTTGATTTCACTCCGATTTACAGCCATTTTTGGCGTTCGTGAGGGCACTATCGCAGAAACCCCGCCCCCCAGCAAGCAAGCCAGCAGTGGCAAGTCGCCCTGATTTGGCGCAGCCGGAGGTCAAGCGCAAGACACTGTTCTCAAACAAATTCTGCAATATCTCGTGAACTGTTTCACCGCCAGGTGCCATTGACGTCTGATCCCCGTTCAGCGAAACATCAGGGAAAGCGAATCTGTCAGGGTTCAGCAAGGACTGGGTGATCATGCGCCTTAAAGCAATCATGCGCCTTAAAGCAATGGCAACATCAGGGGCGGTCTTGGCCGCGCTGGCCCTTGCGGGCTGCGGCAACGGTGGGTCGGGCGGCATTTCGACGGCGAGCTTGCTGGACGGCAAGTCCGCCGCGGGGTCCGGCGAGGTGGCGAGCATCAAGCCCGATGCAACCGACGCCAAGGCCGTGCAGGTCGCCTGGACGGCCGCGCGGGCCCAACGCTGCGGCTACAACTTCGATGCCCCGCGGTTGAAGGCCAACTATCTGGCGGCGGAAGCGCGCGAAGGTGCGGATCCCGCAAAGGTCACGACGCTGGACAGGACCTACGATGCGACGCTGGCCAATGTGACCGCCCATATCAAGGCTGACGGCGACTACTGCAACGAAAAGCGGACGACGCAGATCAAGTCCGATCTGCAGCGGCATCTGGCGGGTAATTACCAGCCCAACCTGCCGCAGGAAAAGAAGGTCGCCTCGGGCGGGTTCTTTGATGGATTGATCACCGATACCCCACCGGAAGCCTTCGACGCGAAGAATTTCTGGACCGATATGGCCGCCAAGCGCGAAGGCGCCAAGAACGGCCAGCACGCTGATTGATCGGGCGGGTTGGTCCAGCGCTGTGCCACGCTGTGCGGGACCGGACACGGCAGGCTTTGATTGAATATGTCGATCTGCTAAGCGCTTGGAAGGCCCATCGGCGATCCGCTGGCGGGCATGCCTCTGGCCGGACCTGATTGCGTGACACAAGCCAAGCTTCTCACCCTTGAAGTGCTGGTCACCGGCGGCTTCGCGCTGCTGCTGCTGGCGTTTCCGGCCATTTCGGTGCGCCTGCTCGGATGGCCGCAGGCGGGATCATCGTTCTGGCCGCGCACGCTGGGCGGCGCTTTGCTGGGCGTGGCGCTTGCAACGATCACCACGCTGTCAGACTGGACGCGGGATGGGCTCGGTGCCGGGTTCGGGCTCGCGGGCCATATCGCCGTCAACCTGACGATGGCGTTCGTATTGATCTCCATGCTGATGCTGGGCCCCGATCATCCGACCCACCGCGGCGCGTTCTTCACCTGGATCCTGTCGATCGGGCTTGTCGTGCTCGCGCTCGTCGAGGTGGCGTATCTGTGACATGCGCCGCGACGCGATGTCGTTGGTGCCCGGCGGCGAAGCAGGTTACGAGTGCAGCCCGCGCGCCCCAGTTGATCAAGGTTGGCGCATGTGCTCCGTTCAACGGCGCTGAAAAGGAACCTCCGATGCCAAGCTCCAAAGACGCGATTGTCGCAGCCCTTATCCACAGTTTCTCTGCCGCCAAAAAGAGCGAGACACCTTACCCCAACTGGGTGCTGGATGCGTGCCTGCCGGCTGCTGTCGTGGCCGACGTGCTGGCGCTGCCGTTCCCGGCGCCGGCTCTGGGCGGCATCTCGGGCAAGCGCGAGGTGCACAACGCGACGCGCAAGTATTTCGACGCCGAAAACATGGCGGCCCATCCCGTGTGCAACGCCGTCAACGCCGCGCTGCAGGACAGCCGCGTGACAAGCACCATCGAAAAGACTTTCGGGACCAAGCTCGCGGGCACCTATCTGCGCGTGGAATTTGCGCAAGATACAAACGGCTTCTGGCTGGAACCGCATACCGATCTCGGCGTCAAGTCGTTCACGTTCTTGTTGTATCTATCGCCAGACGCACAGCACGCCGGGCTCGGTACCGACATCTACGATGCCGACAAGAAACACGTCGGCCGCTCGCCGTTCAAATCCAACGGCGCGATGATCTTCGTACCGTCCAACAACACCTATCATGGCTTCGAGCCGCGCCAGATCGACGGCGTTCGCAAGTCTCTGGTGATCAACTACGTGACCAACGACTGGCGCGCACGCGAGCAGCTTGCTTATCCAGACACCCCCATTGCCTGAGGGAGGGCCGAGCTTGGCGACGCCCGGCACAAAGCACGACGACGCCACCCTCGTGCGTACGACGGAGGCGCTGCGCGGCGCCCTCGCCAAGCCGCTGGCGCCCGGGCTGCATCTGGTGTCGACGCCGATCGGCAATCTCGGCGACATCACGCTGAGAGCGATCGCGACGCTCGCGGCGGCCGACGTGATCTACTGCGAGGACACGCGGCATAGCCGCACGCTGTCGACGCACTTCGGGTTTGCAGCCCCCCTCAAGCCCTACCACGAGCACAACGGTGACGTGGCCAGACCGCAGGTCCTGGCGGCGCTGGCGGCCGGCCAACGGGTGGCGCTCATCTCGGACGCCGGCACGCCACTGATTTCCGATCCTGGCTACAAGCTTGTACGGGCGGCGATTGCGGCTGGCCATCTCGTCACTTGCGTGCCGGGTGCGTCGGCGGCACTGGCGGCGCTGACAGTCAGCGGCTTGCCGACGGATTGCTTTTTGTTCGCGGGCTTTCTGCCGCCCAAGTCCGCGGCGCGGGTGGCGCGCCTCCGCGAGCTGCAAATGGTGCCGGCGACATTGGTGTTCTACGAGGCGCCGTCGCGGGTGGCGGCGGCAGTGGCCGATATCGCAGCGGCGCTGGGAAATCGCGAAGTGGCGGTCGCGCGCGAGCTGACCAAGCTGCACGCGGCCGTAGTGCGCGGCCCGGCGGGCATCGTGGCTGCGCGGCTCGACGCCGAGGCGCCCCCAGGCGAATTCGTCATCGTTGTGGCGCCGGCAGCGGCGGGCGTGGTGACGGACGCGATGATCGAGGCGAGGCTCGAGACGGCACTGACGGAGGCGACCGTGCGGGACGCGGCGCAGGTGGTGGCCGAAGCGTTGGGCGTGGCGCGCGGCCGCGTTTATGAGCTGGCGCTGGAATTGAAGCGCCGCAGTCGCGAGGCATGAGCCGCGACGCGCCCGATCCACGCCGCGTGGCGCGAGAACGGGGCGGGCGCTTGGCCGAGCGCGTGGCGGCCGCGCTGTTGATCGTGCACGGCCATCGCATCCTGGCGCGGCGCCATCGCACCCCCTACGGCGAGATCGACCTGATCGCCGTGCGCGGCAAGCGCCTCGCCTTTGTCGAGGTTAAATTCCGGCGGACGCGCGCCGCAGGCCAGATCGCCCTCGATGCGATGCAGCATCGGCGGATTTACGAGGCGGCCGAGCACTGGCTGAAGCGCTACCCGGCGCTGTCCGAGTACGAACTGGGCTTTGATGCGGTGATCGTGCTGCCCTGGGCGTGGCCGGTCCTGTTGCGCGACGCGCTGGGGCCGGTCGGCTATGGCCGCGAGTGATCAGCATCACGCGAAAATCAGTGAGTGGGCGCGTCGAAAACTGAGTTGCTCGTGGCTTCCCGTAATGCAAAGTACGTCAGTTTCATGACGAGCGCCTCAGGACCGGCGTCGCGGACGGGCGCGGCGCGCGTGCTGTCCACCATGAAGCGGGCGGGACCAACGAGAAAATAACGGGGAAACCTTATGGCATCGAATTCAGCACCGCCGATCGGCGCGGTGCAGCGCAAGCCCTTCTACAGGAGCCTCTACCTGCAGGTGCTGACGGCGATCGTCGCGGGCGTGCTGCTTGGGCATTTCTATCCCAAGATCGGCGAGGACATGAAGCCGCTCGGCGACGCCTTCATCAAGCTGATCAAGATGGTGATCGCACCGATCATCTTCTGCACGGTGGTGCACGGCATCGCCAGCATGCAGGACATGAAAAAGGTTGGCCGCGTGGGGCTCAAGGCGCTGCTCTATTTCGAGTTGGCGACGACGTTGGCGCTTATCATTGGCATGACGGTGGCCAACACGCTGCGTCCGGGCGCGGGCATGAACGTCAACCCCGCGACGCTCGACACCAAGGCGATTGCAAGCTTCGTCACCAAGGCCAAGGAACAGAGCACGCTGCAGTTCCTGATGGACATCATTCCCAACACGGTCGTCGGCGCGTTCGCGCAGGGTGAAATCCTGCAGGTGTTGTTCTTTGCGATCCTGTTCGCGTTCGGCCTGCAGGCGCTCGGCGAGCGCGGCAAGCTGATGCTCGGCGTCATCGACCAGGCGAGCCATGCGCTGTTCGGCGTGGTCGGCATCATCATGAAAGCGGCGCCGCTCGGCGCGTTCGGCGCGATG
>JANYHP010000007.1 GCA_025359005.1 Hyphomicrobiaceae bacterium
ATGGCTGCCGACCTGGATCGGTCGGTCGCCGGTGTTGGCGACCTTCACCTTGATGGCCTTGCGTCCGGCGTTGAGCTCGATCTCGCCGGCCGCGGGAATGATTTCACCAGGGATCACGAGCGTCGCTCCTGGCGGTTGCGCTGTGCTCGCGCTTCGGCGCGACGGCCGAACCTGTAGGCGCCCCAACCGACCGCAAGTGTGAGTGCCATGAAGAAAAGATGGTCGGCCTCCAGAAGATGCAATCCGAGCTGGTTGAACGACAGGCCGGTGTGATCGCCGATGTGGAGCAGTGTCATGGTCGTAGCCTCGCGCGTTTGAGGGATGGGCAATCAGCGGATGGGATCGTGCACGGTGACGAGTTTGGTGCCGTCGGGGAACGTGGCTTCGACCTGCACGTCGTGGATCATCTCGGCTATGCCGGACATAACCTGGGCGCGGGTGACCACCTTGGCGCCATCGCGCATCAGTTCGGCCACCGTGCGGCCGTCGCGGGCGCCTTCAACGACGAAGTCGGTGATCAGCGCGATCGCTTCGGGATGGTTGAGTTTGACCCCGCGTTCCAGCCGGCGGCGCGCCACCTGGGCCGCCATCGCGATCAGCAGTTTGTCTTTTTCGCGCGGCGTCAGGTTCATGGCGGCCCCAGATTGCATTGCTCAAAAGAGTTCATACGGCGCCCCACACGCGCGGCAGCGGATATCCGCTCAAGCGGCGCACCGTTCGCGCGATATCTGCTTTCAAAGCATCTGCCGTCGGCGCAAGCAAGCGGGCAACACACATACCGTTCCAAGCACTGACGCCGGCCCGGCCCATGGGCGCTTCGAGCGTGGCGCGCAGGCCATCCCGGCGCTCTTCGGCATCGGGGGCAACGTAGAGGATCGTCGCCATCGCCTTCGCGCCATGGCCGATAGCTGCACTGGAGAGTTGCGCGTCAATATCGCCGTCGATGGCGATGGTATCGGCATAGATCAGCCGACCGTCGCGGCGGATGCGCCAGCGATCGTGGAGCGACGCACTCGAGACCCGTTCGTCCATGGCTGCGCGGCCGAAGACGATGGCTTCGACGATGAGCGCGATACCGTCACGCGCGATGTCCGCTGAGATGGAGCGGGCGAGATGGGCACGATCGAAGAGGATTGTCTCCTGCGGCAGCCAGTGGAGCCGCGCCGCCGCTGCAATATCGAGTTTGACGTCGATCTCACAGGCAGGCCCGAGTGAGCGGTAAATGCGTTCCGCTGCTTGCGTGCAGACCTGGGCGGCCGCGCCCGCTTGAACGTCGATGTTGAAGGACACACAGTCGCCGCCGAGCAGGCCGCCGCCGGTATTGATGAGGACGGCCTCGGACAGCCCCTCGACGCGCGGCAGCTTGGCGCGGAAGCCGCCCCACTCGTGCAGATCCTGCAGCGACGTTCCGCGTTCGGTGGCTTGAAAGGCAATGCTTACGCCGCCCCGCGCGCGATTGCCTGCCAGCGCGGCCGCGGTCAGGTTTTGTTCGCTGTCAGACTGCAAGCCGGCGACGGACATCGGCCTCCACCATTTCTGCGCGTGTGCCGGACAGCACGATCTGGCCGCGATCCATGACGGCGTAGGTATCGGCGAGATCGCGGGCGAATTCGAAATATTGCTCGACCAGCACGATGGCCATGTCGCCCTGGCGGCGCAAGTAGTCGATGGCGCGACCGATGTCCTTGATCACAGAGGGCTGGATGCCTTCAGTGGGCTCGTCGAGCACCAACAACTTTGGCCGCATGACAAGGGCGCGCGCAATGGCCAACTGCTGCTGCTGGCCGCCGGAGAGATCGCCGCCGCGTCGGCGCAGCATGGTTTTGAGCACCGGAAACAGCTCGAAGATGACGGCGGGGATATTGCGGTCGGCGTGCTTCAGCGGGGCGAACCCGGTCTCCAGGTTCTCCTTCACCGATAAAAGCGGGAAGATCTCGCGGCCCTGTGGCACGTAGCCGAGGCCGACGCGCGCCCGCTCGAACGGCTTCAGGCCGTCGAGGGTCTTTTCCGCCCATTGGATATGGCCGTTGCGGACTGGTTGGTGGCCGCAGATGGCTTTGAGCAACGTGGATTTGCCAACGCCGTTGCGGCCGAGCACGCAGGTGACCTGGCCGGGCGCGGCGGTGAGCGAGACGCCGCGCAACGCCTGCGCCGCGCCGTAGAAGACATCGATCTTATCGACCGTCAGCATGCCCGTTGTCCCTTTGCGTCACCGGCCCAGATACACTTCGATCACGCGATCATTGCGCGAGACGTCGTCGATCTCGCCTTCTGCGAGCACCGATCCTTCGTGCAGGCAGGTGACACGCGTATCGAGCGCACGCACGAAGGTCATGTCGTGCTCGACGACGATGACAGAGTGCGTCTCGGCGATCCGCTTCAGCAGGCGCGCGGTCTCTTCCGTCTCGCTGTCGGTCATGCCGGCGACCGGTTCGTCAACCAGCAGCAGCTTCGGGTCTTGTGCCAGCAGCATGCCGATCTCGAGCCATTGCTTCTGGCCGTGACTGAGATCGCCGGCGAGGCGTGCGGTCTCGCGGTTCAGGCGCACGATATCGAGGATTTCCGCAATGCGATGCGGTTCGATAGCGTTGCGGGCGCCGAACAGTGCAGAGCCGACATCGCGCGGGCCGGCGAGCGCGAGCAGTATATTGTCGGCCACGGTTTGGCTTTCGAACACGGTGGGTTTCTGGAACTTGCGACCAATGCCGAGGTTGGCAATGGATGCTTCGTCCAGCTGCGTCAGATCGTGCTTGCCGTCGAAGAAAACCGTACCCACGTCGGGGCGCGTCTTGCCGGTGATGATGTCCATCATCGTCGTTTTGCCGGCGCCGTTGGGCCCGATGATGGCGCGCATTTCGCCGGGTCGGATGAAGAGCGACAGATCGTTGATGGCTTTGAAACCGTCGAAGGCGACGCTGACGCCGTCGAGATACAGCAGCGCCTGTGTCAGCGATGGCTTCTCGATTGCGTCGGACTGATGGATGACGGCGTTCATGACTTCACTCCGCCGCGTCGGGCGTCGGCGCCCCGTTGACAACCGATTTCGGGGCGGGCGCTCCGTTGCCACCGTAGCGTTCCATCAGCGCACCGACGATGCCCTTCGGGAGCGCAAGCGTCACGAAAATGAACAGCGCGCCGAGTGCGAAGAGCCAATAGGGCGCCAGGAACCCCGTCGTGAAAACGGTTTTGAGGAAGTTGACCAGCACCGCGCCGACGGCGGCGCCGACCAACGTGCTGCGGCCACCGACGGCCACCCAGATGACGGCCTCGATGGAGTTGGCGGGTGCAAATTCGCTCGGATTGATAATGCCGACCTGCGGCACGTAAAGCGCCCCGGCAACGCCCGCCATCATCGCCGAGACGACGAACGCGGCGAGTTTGTAATTTTCGACACGGTAGCCGATGAACCGCGTGCGCGATTCCGTATCGCGGATGGCGATCAGCACTTTGCCGAAACTGGAATTGACCAGTCGTTGTGCCAGCAGGAAG
>JANYHP010000032.1 GCA_025359005.1 Hyphomicrobiaceae bacterium
CGGGCAGCAGCCGCGTCAGGTCGCGCGTGCGATAGCGGATGATCGGCATCGCTTCCTTGGTCAGCGAGGTGAACACCAGCTCACCCTTTTCGCCGTCGGGCAGCACGGCGCCGCTCACCGGATCGATGATCTCGGGATAGAAGTGATCCTCCCAGATGTGCAGGCCATCTTTCGTTTCGACGCACTCGTTCGCCACGCCCGGCCCCATCACTTCGGATAGTCCGTAGATGTCGACGGCGTGCATGTCGAAGGCCTTCTCGATCTCCTCGCGCATGCCGTTGGTCCACGGCTCGGCGCCGAAGATGCCGACCTTGAGCGATGTCTTGCGCGGATCGATACCGACGCGCTTGAATTCGTCGAGGATGGACAGGAAATAGCTCGGGGTCACCGTGATGATGTCGGGCTTGAAATCAGTGATGAGCTGCACCTGCCGCTCCGTCATGCCGCCGGAAATCGGCACCACCGTCAGCCCCATTTTTTCGGCGCCGAAGTGCAGGCCGAGCCCGCCCGTGAACAGACCATAGCCGTAGGCATTGTGCAGGATCATGCCGCGGCGACCACCGGACGCGCGGATCGAGCGGCCGATCAGGTTAGCCCACATCTCGAGATCGCGTGCGGTGTAGCCGACCACCGTCGGCTTGCCGGTCGTGCCTGACGATGCGTGCACGCGCGCCACCTGCTCGCGCGGCACCGCGAACATGCCGAACGGATAATTGTCGCGCAGATCCGATTTGCTTGTGAATGGGAATTTTGCCAGATCGGTCAGCGACGTCAGGTCGTCCGGCATCACGCCCGCGGCGTCGAAGGCGCGCTTGTAGTGCCCGACGTTCTCGTAGGCGTGCCGCAGCGACCACTTCAGGCGCTGCAACTGCACGTCGCGGATCACCTCGACCGGCGAGATTTCGATGGGGTCCAATTCGAACGGCTGCGGCGTCAGATCAAGCAAGGCGGGTCTCCCGGATGCGGATTTTTTCCAGACTATAGCCGACATGGGCTCAGGGGCTATAGTTGCCCAAGCAAGAATGACCGCTACCTAAAACCCGGGATCGAGCCCCATGTCCATCACCATCGAACGGCTCACGGGACCGGCCATGGCCGCGGCGCTGCCGGCGCTGGCCCGGCTGCGCATCGCCGTGTTCCGCGACTGGCCCTACCTTTACGACGGCACGCTCGCCTACGAGGAAAACTATCTGCGCGATTTCGCACAATCCGAGGGCGCCGTGATCGTCGCCGCGCGGGACGGGGCGGACATCGTTGGTGTTGCCACCGGGGCGCCGATGACCCACCACGCCGACGAGTTCGCCGAACCGTTCAAACGCGCCGGCTATGATGTCGGGCGCATCTTCTATTTCGGCGAGTCCGTCTTGCTCAGAACGCATCGCGGCCGTGGCATCGGGCACAGATTTTTCGATGAACGTGAAGCGCACGCGCGCCGCCTCGCCAGCTTTACCCACACGGCATTCTGCGGTGTCGTGCGGCCCGACGATCATCCGCTGAAGCCCGCCAGCTATTTCAAGCTCGATCCGTTCTGGACCAAGCGCGGCTACGTCAAGCTGGACGGCATCGTCGCGCACTTTTCCTGGAAGGACATCGGCGAAGACGAGAAAACAGAAAAGCCCATGCAATTCTGGATCAAACCGCTGTGAGCCGCGCCGCAAGCGGAGCCGCGCCCGACACGATCTGCATCGCCGCCGCCCAGTATCCGATCGAGCGCTTCGCAACGCTCGCAGACTACGAAGCCAAGCTCAGCCACTGGGTTGCTGATGCGGCAGACACGGGCGCGGACCTGCTGGTGTTTCCCGAATACGGCGCCATGGAATACGCAGGCGCGGCTGGACGGGACGCAGAGACACTCGCCGGCTCACTCGTGGCGGCAACGCACGGCATGGAACACATGGTGGCCGTGCATGCGCGCCTGGCCAAACGGCACCGCGTGCATATCCTTGCCGCGAGCGGGCCGTGCCGCACGGACGCCAGCACGCTGGTCAACCGCGCGCGTCTCTTTGCGCCGTCGGGCGCGCATGCGAGCCAGGACAAATGCATCATGACGCCGTTCGAGCGCGATTGGGGCATCACTCCTGGTGCAGGCTTGCGCGTGATCGAAACAGCCCTCGGCCGCATCGGCGTCGCCATCTGCTACGACAGCGAATTCCCACTGCTGGTGCATGCCTTGTGCGCAGCAGGCGCAGAGATCGTGCTGGTGCCGTCGTGCACGGAATTCGTCTCGGGCCACCATCGCGTGCGCACGGCGGCGCTGGCACGCGCGCTGGAAAACACCTGCGTCACCGTCCAGTCCCCCACGATCGGGGACGCACCATGGTCACCCGCGGTGGATAGAAACAGCGGCGTCGCTGGCGTTTTCGTGCCTGCAGAGCGCGGACTTTCAGATACAGGCGTCCTCGCCGAGGGGCGCGCCGATACCGCGCAATGGGTTTATGCCACGGTCGATCTCGTGCATCTGCGACGCGTGCGCGACGCCGGCGAGATGCGTAATGTGGCTGACTGGCCAGCGCAGCCGATTTCAGCCGGGCGTGTCGCGCTCGCTTGAACCTGCGCCAAGTTGCATGCCTCCGGCGTGCTCGCGATTTTGCCACGATGTGGACTTAGCCTTGCGTTGTGGGATTGGAGAAGTGTGGCAGGGGGCCTTAGAAGCAGCAGCACGGCGAGCACGATCATGCCGATCAGCGACCACGCCGCGACCGGACGGATGTCCGCGACCGGCCAGCAGTCCAGAACGGAGGACCCGGCGTTGCGCCGGGCACGACGGATCGCGGATTATCAGGCGAGCGTGCGGCCGCGTATTGCCGCGCTTTCCGCCAACGCGCCCGAACTCGAAGATCTGGCCGACAGCTTCCCCGCGCTGCTGTTCGCCCTGGCCAGTGGCTACAGTTCAGCTGCGGCCCGCGATGACGCCGTTGCCCAGATCCTGAGCGGCGCCAGTCTCCGGCAGATTTCCGACACGCTCGCCCTGCCCGTCTGGCTGCGCCGCCTGCCGCCAGGTGCCTTTACCGAATTGATGCCGCAGCTGCCAGGCGACGCGGATTTTTCGCTTCGTCTCGGGTCATTCGTGCCGTCCGATCGCCGCCGCGCGCAAGCGTGGCTCGTCGGTGTGTCGGACGCCTATCTTATCGGCGGGCGCGACTTTGCGTTGTGGACGGCACGCAACTGGAGTGCGCTGATCGCATCCATGCTGCCGGCGCGCGTCGGACTTGTCTCGGCGTGGTACTGGTGCTCGTCCCAACCGGGCACGCGTGCGCACAGCCTGCTGGCCGGGGGCTGGGATCCGCAACGATCGACCAGCGCCCTGCTCGACGACATCAACACGTGGCTCAAGCGCGTCGCCCTCGTCGAATGGCTGGGCAACGGCGCGCTCACGCCGTGGATTCCTGATGCGCAGATGGGCCTCTACGAATTCCAGACGCTGCGCACACCGGAAGACTACATCCGAGCCGCCGCCGATCTGGACAATTGCCTTGAGCAGTTTGGGGCCCGACTTGCCAATGGTGTGTCGACGGTGGCCCGCATCCGCCGCGGTGGACGCACCATCGCGTGCATCGAGGTGGGGCTGCACGACATCGATCCGACTATGCCGGCGATCGTCCAGCTGCGCGGGCTCAAGAACAAGCGCGTGCCACCGGAGCTGTGGCGCAAGGCTTACGACTGGCTCAGTCATGCACCGATCGAGCCCTTTGCGACCGACCGCCTGACACCCCCCGCGCCGGACCGCATGGCCGCGCGGCAGGATCTATGGGGGCCCTACATCGCCCACTTCGAAGCCCATGCCGACCCGGCCGGGAAGGTGGCGGCCCAGCGCCTCAAGCGCACTCTGCTGCCACGCCTGAAGCCGTGCGTGACGGCCGAGCGGCACGCGTTGATGCCGCCCCCACAGGGGACGCTGCAACAGTTGCAGCGGGTGCGAGCCGAGACTTTGGGACAGACCGCCGACGACCGCCCGCCCACCATGCTGCAGCGCGTGCGCGATCATATCGCCACGCTCGCCGGTATTCCCCATGCCGAGCATGAACTGTTCCGCTGGGACGATGCCGTCGAACGCCTCGAAGTCGCCCTGCGCGGGCGCGGCCGGCGTTAGCGGGCGAAGGGCGGCGATCGATCGGGTCACTCCCGTGCTGACGTAGCCGACTTGAGATCACTGACCGACCACGGCCCTGGTCCGGCCACCGCGAGGGCAAGCAGCGCGCCGGCGAGGGCGAAGTTCTTTTCGAAGTGGAGCAACTGGTTGGTTTCGCCAAACTTGGTGTGGAAAATCACCGCCGTCGCCACGCAGAACATCGCCAGCAGCAGTGCCGCCGTGCGCGTAAACAGGCCGAGGACCAGAGCGACGCCGCAACCGAGTTCCACCGCGATGGCGCCCGGCATCAGCACGCCCGGCACACCGAAGGCTTCACCATAACGCACGGCGCCTGCGTAGTTGCCGAGCTTGGCGAACCCCTCGTGCAGGAACAACGCCGCCGGAAGCAGGCGCGCCAGCAGGAGCGCTGCGGGGGGGCAGGTCGTTTGGAGAGCTGTCGGCATTCTGGAACACCTTGGTCGCTTACGCGATGTAAGGGGCGTTGCCCATTACGATCCCCGACCAGGACTTGCAGCCCTGGACCCGCGTCTTTTGCCGCGCGTCTTAATTGGTTTTCGGCGGCTTTGCGGAGGCGTCGGCCAGGGCTTTTTCCAGGTCTTCGCGTTCTTCGCAGCCGGTCGGGCACAGCGTTGCAAGTTTCGCGAGATTGACTTTGGCTTTGTCGATCTGGCCAAGCTCCACGTACATCTCGCCTTGGTATTCGAGCGCGCCCTTGTGGTTGGGATCGAAATCGAGCGCCTTGGCGTAGTAGGTGGCGGCCGTTTTCATGTCGCCCGTCTTGCGATGGGTGAAACCGAGCAGGTTGTAGAGGTCGGCGTGCTGGACCTTGTCGAGCAAGGGCAGCAGGTCGACGAGCGCGCCCTTGTAGTCCTTGGCTTTGATCTTGGCACGCTGGCCGCTGAGGTCAGGCGCATCCTTGGAGATGACGGTGTCGACGGCGAAGGCGCTGGTGGCAAGAGTAGCCGAAAACGCCAGCGCGAAGGCGGCGAGAGTTCTGGTGCGCATGATCGTGTTCCCTTGGGGTGGCGGCGGTATCGGACGTTTGGCCATCCGATACCGCCTGCGTGGCTTGTCAGATGTTAGACCCGTTGGGCCCAACTTGCATTCCATCACGCCTTGTTGATGGACAACACGTAGTCGGCGCCGGACTTTGTGATCTGGCCCACGCCCGGGAAGGGAAAGTGGAAGCCAGCCACCATCGTCTTGTCGGCGGCGAGCCGGTCCATCAGCGCGCGCCGCGTCGCTTCCGCCGTGGCACCGTCCTGGTCGTACTGGCCGCGCCATTCGGGGTGGGCGACGTTGAGGGCCGGCACGTACATCGCATCGTTCGACAGCATGAGCTGCGCAGTGCCGGACGACAGATGGAACGCGCGGTGGCCCGGCGTATGCCCCGGCGCCATCACGAAGCGGATGCCCGGCGCGACTTCGGCCTCGCCCGTCACCTGGCGGACGTTCTTCCAGGTGGGGAAGGTTGCCTGGATGCGGCGGGCGAGACCCTTGCGGGCCTCGGGAAGTTTGTCGATCACAGCCGGGTCAGTCCAGAACTTGTACTCGACATCGGAGACGACGATTTCCGCGTTGGGATAGACCGGCGCGTTGGTGTCTTTGGCCATCAAGCCAAAGATGTGGTCGGGGTGGAAGTGCGAGATGAGCACCGTGTCGATCTTGGTAGGATCGATGCCGGCCGCGGTCATGTTGGCAGTCATCTTGCCGCCAACCCAGCCCATCGCCTGGCCGCCGGTGCCGGCGTCGCACAGGATCGTCTTGCCGCCGTTGCGGACGACGACCACGGTACCCGTGATCGACACGAAGTCAGCGGGCAGCCCGGCCTTGGTCATCGCCGCCTTGACGTCCTCGACGGAGGCGTTGGCGATAAAGGCAGGATCATGGGGCTTTTCGAAGATGCCATCGTAGACGGCGGTGACCTCGGCGGAACCAACCTTGTAGCTGGCGAAGCCCTTGGCGGGATCAGCCGTCTTCTGGGCGAACGCCGGCTCGATGATGAGGCGGCCGGTGAGACCGAAGGCTGCGGCAAGGCCGGCACCGATGACGGTGTCGCGGCGGGACAGAGTGGGCATGTATTGCTCCTGGAACTGGCACAGTTGGGCCAAAGTTGGACCTGACTTTGAACGGTCGGCGGCGAGGGCCCATAGTCGTCCGGCCGGCAATCTCCCGGCACGGCCCTCACAGCTGATGACTCTGCTTCGCTGCGGCTTATTCCCGCCGTTAACGAAATAATCGCGCCCGGAATGAATTTCCTCACGCCGGGCACGCCGGATGGAATAAGGCGATGGGGTGGGGAGTCTGGTGGTTGACGAACCATGCGGAAGTACAAGACTCAGATGGCCGACCTTGCAGGTGGAGATCGAGCGCGTTTCGAGCAGCTGGTGCTGGTGCATCTGCCGGCCGCCTACAATCTTGCCTATCTGCTGCTGCGCGCCACGTCAGAGGCCGAGGACGCCGTGCAGGACGCCAGTATCCGCGCTTATCGCGCCTTCGATCAATTGCGCGGCGAAAGCGCCAAGCCGTGGCTGCTGGCGATCGTGCGCAACGTCTGCTACCGGCGCCTGCAAGACAGAAAGCGCGGCCGCAACGTCATTTCGCTCGACGAGGCGCTGCTGCCGGGCGGCCTCGCGCGCGGCGACGAGTTGGCCATGGCCTCGACAGAGCGCTCGCCCGAGCAGGCAGCGGTGCTCGCCTCGGACCGGACCCTGCTGGCGGCCGCCATCGAGCGCCTGCCGCCGGTGTTTCGTGAAGTGATCGTGCTGCGCGAGATCGAAGAGTTGAGCTACCGCGAGATCGCGGACGTGACCGGTGTGCCGATCGGCACGGTGATGTCGCGCCTGTCGCGGGCCCGGGAGGAGTTGCGAGCGGACATGATGCGCGTGACGAAAGAGGATAGTGGCAATGGATTGTGATCGCGCATGCGACCTGCTGGGCGCCTATCGCGACGGCGAACTTGGCGTCGATGAGAGCGCGGGTTTGGCTGCCCATATCGCCGGCTGCAAGACGTGCCGCGACACGCTGGCCGAATACGACCGGCTGGGCCGGGCGCTCGCCGCGGAGGGCCGCCGGCCGATGCCGCTCTCGCTTGGCCCCAAGGTGCGACGGACGCTCGACACCGAGGACGCCGACGGCATCGCGGCAGAGGCGCGCTCGTGGCGTATGCCGCGGACGCGCAGCGGCGCCATGGCGTTTGCCAGCCGGGCCGCGATGCTGTTGGTTGCCTGCAGCCTGTCGGCCGGAACGTCGTGGTTTCTCGCCACGCGCGGCGACAGGATCGAGCAGATCGAACGCGATGTCGTCAGCGCGCACGTGCGCTCACTGCTTGCCGACAGCCCTGTCCAGGTTGCCACGTCCGACCAGCATACCGTCCGCCCCTGGTTCGCCGGCCGCAGCGATCTGGCCCCTGACGTCAAGGATCTGGCATCACAGGGCTTCCCGCTGGTGGGCGGGCGCCTCGACTACGTCGACGGCCGGCGGGCCAGCGTGCTGGTCTACAAGCGCCGCCTGCATACGATCAACGTGTTCCTGTGGCCGTCGCCCGGCAACGCCGATAGCGCACTGCGGGCGACGACGCGCAACGGTTATACGTTGCTGGCCTATACGCGCGGCGGCGTCACCACATGGCTCGCCTCAGACCTCAACACCGAGGAACTGAAAACGCTGGCGAGCCTGCTGTAGACGAGGCACCGAAGGCGGCGCGAGCGGTCGTGTCGGTTGGGTCAAGCCGTCGCGCGACCCAACCTGCACGAGTATCACCCGACATGCGTTTTTTCGACTACGCCGCGTGCTGACGTACCCACGCGATGTAGTGATCCATCCAGGCTTGCAGGAACTGCTTGCTGGCGGCGCCGATGTTGCCGTCGGATTCAAACAGCCCATCCTTGGCCTGCACGAAGGCTTCCGGCTGGCCGAGCGTCGGCATATCGAGGAAGGCGAGGACATTCCGCAGATGCTGCTGCGCCAGCGCCGTACCGATGGCGCCCGGCGAGGCACCGATCACACCCGCCGGCTTCTTGGCCCATGCGCTTTGGCCATAGGGGCGCGAGCCCTGGTCGAGCGCGTTCTTCAGC
>JANYHP010000050.1 GCA_025359005.1 Hyphomicrobiaceae bacterium
TGTGCCAGCCGTGTGTCAGCCGTGTGCCAATCGATGCACCGTGTTTGCGATGCGTTCCGTGCGCGTTCGCGCACGTTCCGGAACGATGCAGGGTCGATTTCCACGTCTAAGCGGTTGATTTTGTTGGCGCACCCGACAGGATTCGAACCTGTGACCTCTGCCTTCGGAGGGCAGCGCTCTATCCAGCTGAGCTACGGGTGCCGCTGCGCGTTGTGATAGCGCACTCCGGCGGCGGGGGCAACGCTTGTGCACCTCAGCGCGTGTATGGACTGTCTGGGTCGCACCCGGAGATCCCTACTGGCAGGGATCGCCTGGCGCGGCGGCGTGCGCCAGTCGCCGCCAAGGACCAGGGCGGCGGTCGGACGATGGGCAACTTTTTTGGGTGCTTGATGAACGGCAGCATTCGGGTCTGATGTCACCGGTTCGGTGTATCGCCGGGTTAGAGCATTTTCCACCAGAGTGGACACCGGTTTGGTGCAGAAAATGGGTCAAACAAGGGGCTACAGCGCTTTCTTCGATCGAAACCAAGTGGAAAGCGCTCTAGCGTCGCGCCGAAGGGCTTGCTTGTGGATTCTATCGTATAACTCTTGTCCGGGGTGGCCTTCCGGGCCGGCGACGCACCCGCTGTACTCTGCTGAAAGGCCACGCACCGCATGTCCAACATATTTGACGTCATCGTGGCCGGCGTCGGTGGCATGGGCTCGGCATCCCTCTACACGTTGGCGCGCCGCGGCCAGCGGGTGCTGGGGCTCGAGCAGTTCGAGCTTGGCCATAATCGCGGCTCAAGCCATGGGGAAACGCGCGTCATCCGCATGGCCTATTTCGAGGGCAGCCACTACGTGCCCCTCGTGCAACGCGCCTACACGCTGTGGGATGACTTGAGCGCGGCGGCCGGCCAAAGCGTCATTGTCCGCACTGGGTCGCTGGAAATGGCAGAACCGGGCCATGATTTCGTCGAGCGGTCGGAGGGCTCGTGCATCGATCATGGGCTTGCCTATGAAGTGCTCGATGGGGCGGCCATCATGGGTCGCTTTCCAGCCTTCAGGGTGAGGCCCGAGACGCGGGCCATCTTCCAGCCGGATGGTGGCTACGTTCTGAGCGAGGACGCGATCGGCGCCCACGCGCGACTTGCCGTCAGTCACGGCGCAAGGCTGCACACCGGCGAGCGCATGCTCGATTTCAAGACGACGAGCGATGGCGGCGTCGTGGTGCGCACCGATCGCGGGCGCTACAGCGCGGCGCATTTGGTGTTGACGACCGGCCCGTGGATGTCGCGGTTCGTGCCTGGACTTGTCGAGTCACTGGCCACTTACAAGCAGGCGGTTGCGTGGTTCAGGCCGCAAGTGCCAGCAATCTCTGCGCCTGGAGCCATGCCGGTCTTCATCCACTTCAGCGACCGGGGCGAATTCTACGGCTTTCCCCAGCATGGCGCTCGCGGCATCAAAGTGGGCGGCCCGCATTTCGCACGCGTCGCCATCGACCCCGATGAGCCGGGTCGCGAACCGACGGCGGAACAGGTCGCCGAATTATGTGGTTTCGTCGCGCGCCATATCCCCAGCGCCGCGGGGACGCCCAGCGCTGTGAGCGGTTGCATCTATACCCGCACACTGGACGAGCACTTCGTCATCGATCGGCTGCCGGATGCGCCCCAGGTGCTGGTCGTCTCGCCCTGCTCGGGGCACGGCTACAAGTTTGCGCCAGCCATCGGCGAGATTGTCGGCGATCTCGTCATGACGGGGGGGACGACCGCGAATATACAACCCTTCGCCCTCGCCCGTTTCGCAGCCGTCGGCTGACCAAACCAGGAGACGCCGCCGACGATGTTCGCTGTATTTTCAAAGGTCGCATGGCTCCTCCTGCAGCCGTCGGCGCTGATCGCCATGGCCCTGGTGTGGGGACTGTGGCGGCTTCGGCGGGGGCAGGTCATCGCGGCGCGGCGATGGCTTACCGGCGGTGTCGTGGCACTGCTGGTGGCCGGGTTCTCGCCCTTGGGGGACCTGCTGGTGATGGGACTGGAGGACCGGTTTCCGCGCCCGGAGCTTGCCGGCACGCGCGTCGATGGCATCATCGTCATCGGCGGCGCGGAGGTGGCCTCGGTCGCGGCGGCGCGTGGGGTCATCGCCGTCAATGATGCGGCAGAACGCTACATCGAGGCGGCGGTGCTGGCGCGGCAATACCCAACTGCCCGCATTGTGTTTGCGGGCGGCGGCGAAGTGTTCAGCGGTGCTGGCGAAAGCGAGGCGCAATCGGCGTCGCGCATTCTGCAGGGGCTCGGCGTCGAGCACGCACGCCTGACGCTCGAGGACCGATCGAAGACGACATGGGAAAATGCGGTGTTTGCAGCGCCCATGATCGCGCAGAAGCCGGGCGAGCGCTGGCTGCTGATCACCTCGGCGTGGCAGATGCCGCGGGCCATCGGCGCCTTCCGCAAGGCGGGCCTCAACGTCGAGGCTTTTCCAGTCGACTACCGGACGACGGGGAAAACGCCGCTGCGCCATTGGCACGCCACGCTTTCGGAGGGCCTCCGGCGCTTCGATACGGTGGTGCGCGAGTATCCAGGGCTGTTGGTCTATTGGCTATCGGGCCGCTCGTCGGCGCTGTTTCCGGCGCCTTGATTGGGTGTCTTGATTGCCCGTGTCAGGCGCCGGAGATGTCTACCGTCGTGCACTTCTTTTCGGTGAGCAAGTCGTTATAGGCGATAAGACGCGCGCGCGCCTGCTTGACCTCATCGTCGACGTTGAGATTGGCGCCCTTGCCGACGAAGGGCTTGGCGGCCGCCTGCATGCCGGTGGAGAGCGAACTGGGGCGCGGCCGGTTGGGACTGTCTTTGAGCCGCGACAGGATAACCTGCATTGAGCCCGTCAGTTTGCCGCAACTCAGGGCGCGTTCGTCCTCGCTGACGACATAGCGGCCCGTCGCCGATACGGCGCCGCCGTTGAAGGGCTGCAACGCGGGCGCGGTCTTCTGGCCGCTTTCCGGCGTATAGCCGATCTGGGCAGCGGCGCAGCCGGACAAAGCGAGCAGAAGGGCTAGCACGGCAGGGCGCATGGTTGGTCCATAGCTCACATGACGAAAAAGGGGTGCACGGTCATCGTGGCGCCAGCGTGGCGCCGCACCACACAATTTTAGACGATTCCCGGGGCCGTCGTGAGGGGTGACGGACGGAATACTGGTGATAGACTGACGTCAGCAATCCCGGAGAGCCTTATGAGTGACCACCCAATGCCTGAAGCGCTGTTGTTCGATGTGTTCGGCACGGTCGTCGACTGGCGGTCAAGCCTGATTGCCGAGTTCGAGACTTTTGCCGGTGCTAGGGGCCTGCAGGCCGACTGGGCGGCGCTGGTCGACCAATGGCGCGCGCTCTATCAGCCGTCGATGGAAGCGGTTCGCAGCGGCAAGCGGCCCTGGGCGATCCTCGACGTGCTGCATCGGGAGAGCCTGGATACGCTCCTTGCCCAGCACGGGCTGTCCGCGTTGGGGGAGGCCGATCGCGTGCACCTCACCACGGCTTGGCACCGGCTCAAGCCCTGGCCGGACGTGGTGGCCGGGCTGACGCGGCTGAAGAGCAGGTTCATCATCGGCACCCTGTCGAACGGCAACGTCGGGCTGCTGACCCGTATGGCGAAAAACGCCGGTCTGCCGTGGGATGTGGTGCTGGGTGCAGAGACCGCGCGCGCTTACAAGCCGATGCCGGAGGCCTATCGCGCGGGTGCGCGGCTGCTCAACTTGCCCCCGCCGCGGGTGATGCTGGTGGCGGCCCACAACGGCGATCTCGCAGCAGCCGCCAGTGAAGGTTTCATGACGGCCTTTATCGCACGGCCGACAGAATACGGGCCGGCGCAAGCGCGGGACCTCAAAGCCGAGGGAGCGTGGAGCTTCGTCGCCAGCGACTTCTGCGCGCTGGCAGATCAGCTCGGGTGCCGCTGATCTGGCCTTGAAGGCGCAACCGCACGGGAAGTGACCGCTGGGGAAAACCGCGTCCGTTGTGCACATGACCCTTTGCATTTGTCGCAGGAATGCCACACTTGGGTGTGATAGCGGTGCCTGTCGCGTGCAAAAATGCAACTCTATCAGGTGTTGCGGCCCTCTGAGAGGGTGATTCAGGCGCGACCAGCACGGCGCTCCCTGGGGAGTGTCGCGCACAACGTCACACGCGGAGCGGGTTATCGAGCGGATGCAGGCCAACTTGCCGCCAGCCACCGAACCTTCCGACGCCGCAGGGTCGCAAAGCGCCGACCTTGGCGATCTCACACCGATTCATGCCTCCGACATGACGTCGAAGGGCCGGCGCGCCGACGATCCGGTGAGCTTTCTGCCCGGGTCGGACGATCGTTCGTTCCAGCTCGGCCTCAGTATCGTGATTGCTTCGCTGGTGTCGGCGCTGGCTACCTATCTGATCGTCATGGGCATGACGCCCATCGTGCCGCGTGGGCCGGTCGTCGTTACAGTGCTGCTCATAAATCTGGCGCTCGTGGCCGCGATGATCGCGATCATCTGGGTGCAGGTTCGCGGGCTTTGGCAGGGTTGGAAGGACAAGGCAGCCGGTAGTCGGCTGCACGCGCGCATTGTTGCCCTGTTCGGGGTGATCGCCATGCTTCCAGCGATTGTGCTGGCGGTGTCGGCGACAAACACCTTCTCGCGGTCGATCGACAATGTTTTCAATCGGCAGATCCGCACCATCGTCCTGACCAGCGTCGACGTGGCCCGTTCGTACCTGGAAGAGCATGGGCAATTGATCCGTACCGATGCCTCCAGCATGGCCAAGGACCTTGGCGACGCGGCGCCGGCACTGGCCAAACAGCCCAAGAAGTTCCGCGAGCTTCTGCTCAGCCAGGCGGGCTTGCGCGATCTGCCAGTGGCCTACGTGATCGACATCGACCGGCAGGTCCTGTTTGCCGCCGTCGAGAACGAGAAGATTCCCTATGAGCCGCCGCCGCTCGATATGGTTCAGGCCGCAGTGCTCGGGCAAATCCCCCTGATCCTCCCAGGCGACGGTAAGTTTCGTGTGGCGGCACTGATCAAGCTGCAGAACCCCGTAAACAGCTTCCTCTATGTGGCGCGCGGGGTCTCGCCATCAGTCATGCGGCACATGACGCGCGCCGAGGAGAGCGTTGCCGAATATGCCAAGTTGCGGGCCGACAGCGGCAAGCTGAAGTTCATCCACGGCGTGCTGTATTTCATGACGGCGCTGACAGCGCTGGCGAGTGCCATCTGGGTGGGGCTGCGGTTCGCGTCGAGCCTCGTCAGTCCGATCCGCCGCCTCATCTCCGCGGCTCAGACCGTTGCACGCGGCGATCTGTCGGTCGAATTGCCGATTTATCGGGGCGAGGGCGATCTCAGGCGTTTGTCGCAGAACTTCAACCACATGACGCGGCAACTCGAACATCAGCGGACGGAACTGGTCACCGCCAATTCCCAGCTCACCGAACGGCGCCGCTTCACGGAGGCCGTGCTGGCCGGGGTCTCGGCGGGTGTGCTCGGGCTCGATGCTGACGGCCGCATCACACTCGCGAATCGTTCGGCCGAGACGCTGCTGGATCGCAGTCAGGGCGACCTCGTTGGGCGCCTGGTGGGCGAAGCGGTGCCCGCGTTTGCGCAACTGCTCGACGGTGTCGACGATCCGTCGCGCAAAAAGCCGCAGAGCGAAATCGGCGTCGAGGTCAAAGGTGCGGAGCGGACGTTTGCAGTTCGCATCACGCGCGAGCGCCAGGGCGAGGAAGACTACGGCACCGTTATCACGTTCGACGACGTGACAGACCTCGTCAGCGCCCAGCGGACCAGCGCCTGGGCCGACATCGCCCAGCGTATCGCCCACGAGATCAAGAACCCGCTCACTCCCATACAACTATCGGCCGAGCGCATTCGCCGCAAATACGGCCCGGTGATCAAGGAGGATCGAGAGATCTTCGACAAGTGCACCGAAACCATCATCCGGCAGGTCGGCGACGTGGCCCGCATGGTCGATGAATTCTCGTCGTTTGCACGCATGCCCAAGGCCGAGATGGCGTTGGTCGATCTCCGCGAGGCGATCAAGGACCCGGTCGTGCTGTTCCAGTTGGGCTCGACCGGGGTGGCCCTCAGGACCAGCTTGCCGGATGCTCCTTTGATGCTGAACGCGGATCGCCGCCTGATCGGTCAGGCGATGACCAACCTCATCAAGAATGCCTGCGAGAGCGTGCTGGCGGTCGCGGATAGCAAGGACAAACCGGAGGACTTCAAAGGCTTCGTCGAGGTCAACGTCCGGCGCGAGGGCGAAAGCGCTATAATCGAGGTCATCGACAATGGACTTGGTCTGCCCAAACAAGGCCGCGCTCGTCTGCTCGAACCGTATGTGACGACAAAGGGCGCAAAAGGGACCGGCCTCGGCTTGGCGATCGTGTTGAAAATTCTCGAAAGCCACCACGGATCGTTGGCCCTGGAGGACGCGCCGACTGCCCCCGGCCGCAGCCGCGGAGCGATGATGCGGATCACACTGCCCTTGCCGCGCGAGGCCGTGGCCCCCCGCAGCATTCCCGAAGCCCCGCGTGCGGAGGCGCCGCGGCAGCTGGCGGTGAACGCGAACCCCTGACCCGCCGCCGACCCCGCTCAGTGACACACCACACCGCAGTCCCATCCAAGCGCCAAGAAGAACAACAACACGGCCAGCACAGAGGAACCTCAGATGGCATCCGATATCCTGATCGTCGACGACGAGGCCGACATCCGCGAATTGATCGCCGGCATTCTCGAAGACGAGGGCCACCGTACCCGGCTGGCCCGCGACAGCGACGAAGCCCTCAAGGCCATAGAGGAGCGCCGGCCGCATCTGGTCGTGCTCGATATCTGGCTGCAGGGTTCGCGGCTCGATGGCCTTGAAGTGCTCAACATCATCAAGCGTGCCCACCCCGATCTGCCGGTCGTGATCATCTCCGGCCACGGCAATATTGACACCGCGGTGACCGCCATCAAACGGGGCGCTTACGACTATATCGAGAAGCCGTTCAAGGCCGATCGACTGCTGCTGGTGGCGCTGCGCGCGCTGGAAGCGTCCAAGCTGCAGCGCGAGGTCAAGCAACTGCGCGAGCGCGCGGCGGTGTCGTTCGAGATGATCGGAAACTCGGCGGCCATCAACCAGCTCAAGAGTTCCATCGACAAAGTAGCGCCGACCAATTCCCGCATTCTCATCCGCGGCGTCGCCGGCTCGGGCAAGGAACTGGCGGCGCGCGTGCTGCACGCCAAGTCGCTGCGCAAGGACGGCCCGTTCGTCGTGCTGAGCGCGGCCGCGATGGCTCCTGACCGGGTTGAAGAGGAACTGTTCGGCACCGAAGACGTATCGGGACCGCGCAAGGTGGGTGCGCTGGAAGAGGCACACGGCGGCACGCTCTATATCGACGAAGTCGGCGACATGCCGCTGGAGACGCAGGGCAAGGTGCTGCGCGTGCTGGTCGAACAGAAATTACTTCGCATGGGCGGCTCGCAGAAAGTCTCGGTCGACGTCCGCCTCGTCTCTTCTACCAGCCGCGACATCGAGCGTGAAATGGCGGAGGGCCGCTTCCGCGAGGACCTCTATCATCGGCTCAACGTGGTGCCGCTACGGGTGCCGAGCCTTGCCGAGCGCCGCGACGATATTCCAGCACTCGTGACCTATTTCGTCGGCCAGATTGCGCAATCGTCGGGCCTGGCGCCGCGCAAAATCGGCGAGGATGCCGTGGCCGTGCTGCAGACGCACGACTGGACGGGGAACGTGCGCGAGCTGCGCAACAACATCGAGCGACTGATGATCCTGTCGTCCGGTGACAGTGATCAGGTCATCACAGCCGAGATGCTGCCCGAGGAGATCGGCTCCAACGTGCCGCTGCCGATCAACGGGGGCGCCGAGCACCTGATGTCGATGCCGCTTCGGGAAGCGCGGGAAATTTTCGAGCGCGAGTACCTGTTGGCGCAGATCAACCGCTTCGGTGGCAATATCTCGCGAACGGCGGAATTCGTCGGGATGGAGCGGTCGGCGCTGCATCGCAAGCTCAGAGCGCTGGGCGTCTCCAGCGAACAGCGTGGTGGCGCCCCAGTCGCCGCCGCCTGACGACGGTCCCGGGCCAGCGGCGCCAGGGCCGCCTACCGGTTTGTCGCGGTACGACCATGGCGCGACACGGGTTCAGTGCAGTGTCGGCTGCAGGGAAGGTGCTGCCGGGTTTGGCAGTGCCACGTCGCGCCTGTCGACAAAAAAGGAGACCACAGGGCGCTGCAACATCGTGGCAAGTTCGGCGATGAGGGGAGGGCCGGCCCTGTGGTGGCCAAGCTCGATGCTCTCCAAGACGTGTGGTGGCACGCCGAGGCGGCTCGCCAATTCCTGCGACCCGATCCCCGCTGCCCGCCGAAAATGGGCAATGCGCTGGCCAACGAGGAGGTCGACCGGATTTGTTCTGGTTTCCATGACCGCAACTCCCTTCCGCTTTGGACGCGACCAGCGCGGCCCGTTCTACGTCCGACTGTTCCCGCACCTGTATGCTACCTCTAAGTGCTGACACTACTAAGGGTTGCTCACTAAGGCGTTGCCGCCTACGTTGCAATTGGAAATTTCCGAAAGGAAGGTTGCAACCGCCCAGCGCGTGGGTCCGAGCTGGCGCCAATGAGTGCGGAGTTATGCGATGACAATGACCGGAATTGCCGATCAGCAAGAGGCCGTTATGCGTGTCCCGAGGATCGGCGTGCCGTTCCTTGACGCCTTGACGGTGAATTACGGACCGCCTGGGTTGCTGGGCCGGTTTTTTCTACAGGCCGACCGCAAGCTGCGCCAAAAAGGCCTCACCCTTGAATTCATGCAGTTCAGCGAACTCTCAGCGCTCAACGCGCGCTTCCTGGATACCGAAGGCCTGATCATCAACCCGATGTTCGATCCTTGCCTGGCCGACGTCCCGGACGACGCCGCAATGTGCCTCGCCGTCCGAGATGAGGACGGCGAACTGGTCGCCACCACCTCCGGTAAGTACTTTGACGCCAGCCAGCGCTCGTTCAAGGAGATCGTCGAAAAAGGTGACTTCCTTTCCGTCCGCCGCATTGATGGCCAGCCGCCGATAACATCGCATATCACGGCGCCGATCGCGGCAGATCTGCGTGGTCGGCTCTGCTATTGTGGTGCAATCTGGGTCGACCCGGAGGTTCGCGGGCTGCGGCTGCCCGCCTTGCTGTCGCGCATCGTCAACGCCGCGATGCTGACGTTGTGGAACCCAGACTATGTGATGGGCTTCGTCAAGCCCGAGGTGCTCGGCACTGATCTCTACAAGCGCTATGGCTACGAGAATGCCCAACCGTCCTTCGAGGTCCATCAAGGCGGCAAGTGCCTCTACGAGGGCATCTTTTTGTGGATGACCGGGGACGACGCCACGGCCGATCTGGCTCGCTTCCTAGACGTTCTCTGGCCGCAGATCGATGCCGCTGTCGTTGCCAGACATCGATAGCACACGGCCCCGTCCAGAGGGCGCAGGCAAGGCGGTCAGGATGCGCCAATAGCGCGTCCGCAGGTCGCCGAGCCGCGGCCAATGGACGACAGCGTCGATGTCGTCGAAGCTAGTCTGGCCACTGGCCGCAACACGACGGAAGTTGCCGAGGACCCACTCGCGGTACTGTTCGTCGGCGAGTGCCTCGAGACTGCGGCCGGCGGCGTTTGCGGAGAGCAACGGATGCAGGATCGGGTAGCCCGTCCCCTGGTCCAATATGTGCACAGCGCCGCACTGCCGATCAACGTCGACGACAGACCAACGACCGAATGCGAGCGGGTCCAGGATATGCCCAAAGCCGCCAGCGTCGAGCGGGCGTGCGGTGACGGCTGCAACCTGGGCCTTGATCTCGTTCCACCGGCGCGCTGCCCGCATGGACGGTTGGGCGCGGATGCGATCGGCGCCGACATCCGGCCGGATGCGCTTCAATTCAAGCAGATAAGACAGGAGACCGATGGCGGTCCGGCCGTCGCGGACCCGTTCATCGTGCCAGACAGCATCGTACCATTTGACGCGCGTGGCGCGGCCAGGATGGTCGAGCAGCCAGTAGGAGAGCGACCCGATCGCTCGCTCAGAGGCGATGGCCGGGCGGCATCGTACGGTGACAGCGTCCGAGGATGATTCCAACACGATCAAACCGACATTCACGATCGCGTAGGTTTCGTAGCGGAGAAGGTCCCCGGCCACTGTTGCTTCGGTCAAGCCCAGGACTGCGGCCAAGGCCTCGGGACTTGCGCGCTGAAGCTTCCCAAAATCGTCGATCAACCACCGTCGCATGCCAAACACCTTGAAATACTGTCCCCGATGCTGGCAGACTACTTCGGAACTAAACTCTAAAGTCTCTGAGAAATTGTTCAAATCGTCTGTAAGGGGCGTTTTCATCCGATTTTCTGATGTTTCACTGGTGTGTGCCTCACTGGTGTGTGCCTTTCGCAAAATCCGCGCCTCACCCCGTGCGCGTCAGTGCGGCGAGCGCAACACGGTTGCGTCGGCGCCGCCGGGCGGCCTAACCTGACAGCAGATTCTCGTCCGGTGACACAATCGCTGGCATCGGCAACTCCAGCGGTGGCAGTCGCATGGCACGCATCATCTACGTCAACGGACGCTATCGTCCCTGGGGCGAGGCCCTCGTTCACGCCGAGGACCGTGGGTTCCAGTTCGGCGACGCGATCTATGAAGTCTGCGAGGTGCGCAACGGTCGCCTCATCGACGAGACCAGGCACATGGAGCGGCTGGAGCGCTCGCTTGCCGAATTGCGCATCACGGCGCCGATGGCCCGGCCGGCGTTGGCGCGCGTGCTGCGTGAGACGGTGCGGCGCAACCGGGTCACCTTCGGCATGGTTTACCTGCAAGTCAGCCGGGGTGTCCGCCCGCGCGAATTCATCTTCTCCAACGCCGGCCCGATGACGCCGACGATTGTCTGCCTGGCGCGATCCATGGCGCCGGCCAATGCCGAGGCGATGGCGGAAGTCGGAATCGCGGTGCGCTCCATGCCGGATAACCGCTGGGGGCGCCGCGACATCAAGACGGTGATGCTGCTGCCCGCGTCGCTGGCAAAGGAAGCCGCCAAGGAGATCGGCGCCAAGGAAGCGTGGTTCGTCGACGAGAAGGGTTTCGTCACCGAGGGGGCGTCGAGCAATGCCTGGATCATCGATACTCGGGGCCGGCTGATCACGCGCTCAGTGGGTCCCGAAATCCTGCGCGGGGTGACGCGGACGACCTTGATCGACGTCATTCGACAGGAGGGGCTGGAACTGGTTGAGCGGCCGTTCACGCTGGCGGAGGCCAAGGCCGCCCGCGAGGCGTTTGACACGTCGGCCACCAGCATCGTCATGCCCGTGGTCCGCATCGATGATAGCCCCATCGGCAACGGTGCCCCTGGCATAACGACGGCGCGGCTGCGCAAATTGTTTCACGCGGTTGCGGAAGTGGCCGCGGCGTGACCGGGGGGGCGCCTCGACACGTCGCGCCCTGAAGGGGCTGACACCCGGCTATACTTGTGCCACATACTTCTCCGGGCTGCCGTCTTTGCTGATTGGCAGGGTGCGTGTTTGACCTTTTGCATGAACTCACTCTGGTCACTGCAAAGAATACCGGGCCGGAACGGACTACGACAGAGCTGGCTGCGCCAGAACTGACCAAGAACAAAAAGTCTTCTAACAAGACAGCGGATCCTTGCCATGGCCGAACGCCCGCAGAGCCTTCAGGACACCTTTCTCAATCAGGTCCGCAAACAGAAAATTCCGCTGACGATCTTCTTGATCAACGGGGTTAAGCTGCAGGGTATCGTGACGTGGTTCGACAACTTCTGCGTCCTGCTGCGGCGGGATGGGCTGTCGCAACTCGTCTATAAGCACGCCATCTCGACGATTATGCCGAGCCAGCCCGTCAACTTGATGGACGGCGAGGGCGACAAGGAGCAGGGACACACCTGAGCGAAGACCACAGCAGCGAGCCGGGCGAAGCCGACCTGGATGACCTGGATGACCATGGAGATCCGAGGCTGAGCCGACGCGACCGGCGCGCGCAGACACGTGCCGCAGCCGTCGACGGCCACACGATCGGCACGACTGCGTTGGTCGTTGTGCCCGTCCCGCCGCGCGGGCGTCGCTTCGAGAGCAGCGCACGGCCCGCGCCGAGCGGAGACGAGCCGCCACTGCCGCCGCTACATACCCCCGAGGACAGGCGTGACGAGGCGATCGGCCTTGCTCGCGCCATCGATCTCGACGTGCGCGACGCGCTCATTGTGCCGTTGTCGACCCCCCGGCCGGCGACCCTGCTGGGTAGGGGGAAGATCGAGGAAATCAAGCAGCGCGTCGAAGCCGAGGACATCACGCTCGTGGTCGTCGATCACACGCTTTCGCCCGTGCAGCAGCGCAATCTCGAAAAGGAACTCGGCGCCAAGGTGCTCGACCGCACCGGGTTGATCCTCGAAATTTTCGGCCGCCGGGCGCGCACGCGCGAAGGCCGGCTCCAGGTCGAACTGGCCCATCTGAGCTATCAGAAGAGCCGCCTCGTGCGCTCATGGACCCATTTGGAACGCCAGCGGGGCGGCGCCGGCTTCCTCGGCGGACCCGGCGAAAGTCAGCTCGAACTCGACCGGCGCTTGATCCAGGACCGTATCGACGCCCTGAAGAAGGATCTGGCCAAGGTCGTCCGCACCCGCGCGCTCAATCGCGCTGGGCGCGCGCGCATGCCCTATCCGGTGGTCGCCATCGTCGGCTACACCAACGCCGGCAAGTCGACCTTGTTCAACACGCTGACCGGCGCGGGCGTGCTGGCCCAGGATCAGGTGTTTGCGACGCTCGATCCGACCATGCGCGAACTCCGGTTGCCCGCCGGCCGCAAAGTCATTCTGTCGGACACGGTGGGGTTCATCTCCGACCTGCCGACGGCGCTGGTGGCGGCCTTCCGCGCGACGTTGGAAGAGGTGGTGAGCGCCGACCTGATCGTGCACGTGCGCGACATCAGCCAC
>JANYHP010000066.1 GCA_025359005.1 Hyphomicrobiaceae bacterium
GTCGCCGAGGGGTGGGCGGGCAATCGCCGGGCCTTCGTCTCAAAGGCCTGGACCGTGGTGCAAGCCAAGCATCCCGAGTGGGCCGTCAGCGAGATCGAATTCAAGGCCATGCTCGTCGAAGCGCATCGCGCCGGCTCCATCGTGCTCGCCAGCGCCGATCTCAAGGACCAGCGCGCCATGGCTGATTTCCAGGCCAGCGCCATCGCCTACAAGAACGCCGTGTTCCACTTCATCCGTGCCGACGACTGACGCCGCAGCCGTAGTGCCTTCGTTTCCGCGTTGCCGTATCTCAGCTTCCTTGCCCAGGACACCGTATCGATGCTGCTGCCGCCCCCGCCCGCGACGACGACCCCTGGCCTCGACCGCATGAGCCAGGCGTTCGAGCACTCGATCACCTGGGAGGACGACGTCTGGCACGCCGACCCCGTCGACGTCGAACTCGTGCACCGCAAGGCGCGCAGCAAGTTTGCCGAACTGCTCGACGCGGTGACGGGCGCGAAAGGTGGCGCTGCCGCGCAGGCCCGCATCCTGCTGTTCCACGGCCAGTCGGGCGCTGGCAAAACCCATCTCGTGCGCGCCATGCGCACCGCATCGCATCGCGCCGGCAAGGCTTATTTCGGCTATGCGCAGATGACGCCGGATATCGCCAACTACGCGGACTACTACCTGCGTCGGCTGATCAACTCGCTCGAAAAACCTTATGATCCGGACCAGGGCGGCGAGAGCGCGCTGGCGCGGTTGACGCGCCACCTCGTCAGCGATCCGGCCGTGCTCGACCCGGCGTTGCTGGCGAGCCTGCGCGACGCGGAATTCGATGAAGCGTCCCTCGCTCGCCTCGTGCTCGATCTGGCCGACCGGATCGTCGCGAGCCCGAAATTTGCGGCGCAGGAGCTCGACATCAACATCGTCCGCGCGCTGCTCTATCTGCAACGCGCCGATCCGCGCATCGACCAGCGCGTGCGCCAATACCTTTATGGCAAGCCGTTGACCGACCTGTCGCACACGGCGGTGGCGGCGCTCGATCCCAATTACGGCGACGGCCGTGCCTTCGAAATCATCGAATGCCTCGGCAAGCTGATGTGGACAGTGGATCGCTCGGCGTTCGTGTTCGCGATCGACCAGGTGGAAGACCTGCGCTTCTTCGACGACTACCAGGAGCGCTTCCAGAAAGCGGTACGCGATCTGATCCAGATCGCCAATCGGCTGCCGACGTCCATCATCGTGATCTCGGTGCTGGAGGACTTCTATGCCAAGGCGCGCGAGGGCCTCGCGCAATCGTATATCGATCGCATCGAAAAATCCGGCACGGTGCCGCTGATCGGGACGCGCACGGCGCAGGAAGCGCGCCTGATCATTGCCCGTCGTCTGGAGCATGGCGCGGCCATGGGGCTCGACTACGGCGTCGACGATCCGAGCACGCTGTTCACCGATAGCTTCTATGAAGAGTTCAGTGGGCTGTCGACGCGACGGCTGTTGGAGCTGGCGCAGACGCGCTGCCGCGATCATGGCCGCAACGCCAACAGCGAAGAGACCGACAAACCGGGCTTCCTCGACGCGCTCGTGCAGGCGCTCGGCGGCAACCTGTTCGGCACGTCGGCGCCGGATGCGACAGCACCAGCAGACGCCACCGGCAGCGTCGACTTCCGCGAGATGTGGGAACGCTTCAGTTCCGACAGCCAGGTGGAAATCCCCGCGGACGACAGTGGCCTGGTCGGCGTCCTGCAGGCTGCCCTGACGCTGGCTGGCGAGGAATGGCCGTCGACGCTCGATCTGACATTGGAGCGGCTGGCGCTCGCCGACGATCTGCCGGCACTCGACATGACCTTGCGGCACAAATCCGGCTTCACTACCGAGAGCCGCATCTTCCTGTGCAACCGCTCGATCCAGGGCGGCGGCTTCAAACGACAGCTCGATCGGGCGCTCGGTGCGATGGGCACGCGGACGTGCTTCATGCTGCGCGCCAGCGACTATCCGCCCAACACCAAGAGCCAGACCGCGCAGGCGTTCCGTAAGTTCCGCGAGAGCGGCGGGCGCGCGCTGCTCATCCCGCTGGCGGAGTGGGAACGCATTCTCACCGTCCGCGACTTCCACAATCACCACCGCCAGGATCCCGGCTTCACGCGCTGGTTTGAGCAATCGAAACTGCTGTCGGCGCTCGGCGCGATCGTGCAGTTGCTCCGTCTGGATCTCGTCAACCGCAACGTCACCAAGGTCGAAGGCACGTCGAAGGCCAACATGACGGCCGTGGTCGAAGCCGCGGGTGATGCGTTCAAGCTGGCTGGTTTGAACCTGGGCAGCATCGGGCAAGCCGCGCCGCAGCCGGCGCTGGCGCCGATCTCGGCGCTGCCGCATGTGTCGCCGGCGCTGGCCAGCTCGTCTGCCGCCGACTGGACCGGATGGGCGCCACAACCCGGCGAAACGACTGCAGTTCCCACCGCCGCACCCGGCGAGCAGAAGCCGGAAGAAGATCTGCCGCTCTCGGTCATTCTCGACGAGAACGGCGAGGGCGCCGGCAGCATTCTCGCCGGCCGCATGCTGAAGAGCAACACGGCCGTCACGCTGAACAAGAACGTCTTGAAGCGCCACGCGGCCGTCCTCGGCGGCTCCGGTTCCGGCAAGACCACGCTG
>JANYHP010000101.1 GCA_025359005.1 Hyphomicrobiaceae bacterium
GTGGCTGAACGCCTTGCCGATGGACGAAAAATAAAACGAATGCGCCAGCGCGTAAGGCTCCATCGGTTCGTCGGTATATGTCCGATCGGCCAGATAGGTCTGTGGCGGATGATGGAAGACGCGCCGCGCCAGATCGGTGCCCCGCGGCACTGGCCGACGGCGTCCCGTGATGTAGATGTTCTGCCCCAGCAGTTCCTCAAGCGAATATTTCGACCACTTTGCGCGCAGTTCGGGCGTCAGCCGCGACAGGCCTTCCACACTCACCTGCCACTCGACGATATCGAAATACTTTTCGACGGCATCGCGAAAATCCGCGATGCGGACACGGTTGAAATTTGGGTTGGCGTAGTCGGGATGGCTCGGCTCCAGATGCTGCCAGTCCACATGCTTGGCTTGCTCCGGATCACTCCGATCCCACGTCGCCACGCCGCGTGGCGCGCGGTGGTGCCCGGTCCAGGAATAGTAGTTGCAGTGGCTCATCCAGATGGTGCCGCCGGGCTCCAGCAGCTCCCAGATGGCGCGGAACACATCGAGTGGCCGTTCCAGATGCTCGGTCACCGCCGACATCAGTGCGATATCCGACTTGGTTGCCCGCACCTCAGCAGCCACATCCTCAAGCAAACCCTGATAGAGCTTGATCGTGGGATAGATGCGCATGATGTCAGCCATGCTGTAGGGAAACGCATGGTAGGCCGGAATCGATGGATCACCCGGATTGCGAAAGTCGCGCACGTGGTCGGAGCCGAGCAGCGGATCGACGCCGGTGTAACTCTTGGCGCCCCCCTCGATGAACCCGATCGAGTGCGGTCCAGCCCCCATGCCGACATCGAGCACGCGGCGGCCTTTCCACAGATCGGTCCGGCTCCGGATTGCGCCGTTCGGATAGCCCCAGTCGCGTGCGGTCTGCACGAGGGCGGCTTTCTCGTCGACGCGGCCGGAGATGGAGAATTTCACCAAGGCACCTCTTCCCATACAAACCGCGCGCGGCCGCCGCCCTGACGCGGCAGCAGCGATCACGTGTGCTTGCACCCGGTCCCTATGGTTATAGTTTGACCGCAGCCGACAGCAAGCACGCAGCGCCCATTTCCCCAGCGACGCTTGACGTGACCAGCCCTGTCCGGAGATAGACAGGCGCGGGCACCGATGCGCGATCCGACGGCACCGCGACGGCTACAAGGACCACCGCTATGACACTACCATGGCCGTTCAAGCGCCGGGATGCCTCTGAGACGGATGAGGCCCCGGCCGGAAACGGGCACGAGCCGGCGCTCACTGATCAATCACGCGACGATCAGCAGCCGACGCTCGCGTCAACGGACACTGATCCCGCGGTCGTGACGAGCACCGCCGCAAGCCAAGCCGGAGCCGCCGCAAGCCAAGCCGGAGCCGCTGCAAGCCAAGCTATGGCGTTCGCCGATCTCGGCGCGCTCGAGGCGGAGATGGTAACGTTTCTGTCCGCCCGCATCGACACACTCGGCATCGACGGCAGCGGCCTCGGTGCCTACTACGCCCAGCGCGTCATGCAGGGTCGCGTTTTCGGCGACGCCGACACCATGCTGCTGGACGTCGTGCCATACAATTTCCTGGAGTTCGATACCGTCGTGGAAGCCGGCGCCGGCTTCGGACAGCTCGGCCTTGGCCTCGGTTTGCTGGGCCGCCGCGTGGTGCTCATCGAGGCGGATCGGAAGCGATTCGAATGCATGGCGGCGCTGAAGGGCGCGCTTGAACAGGAACACCCGGCCATCGCCCAGAATGTGTCGCTGCTGCATGGCACATGGCCCGGCGTGCTGGACGGCGAGGACATCTCGCGCGCGCTCTTGGTGGCCGTCGATTTCGTCTACACCGGCGTTGGCGACATCGAGGCCGAGGCTATCGACGCCCTCAAACGCTACGGCGGCGCCATCATCGACGCCAGCCACTTCGTCCACACCCGCTTGACGTCCGAGAAGCGCTTCGAGTTCTACGATGCGATTGCAGCCTCCGGGCTACCCGTGCCCTCCAAGCTGCCGCCCCACCGCAACGATCGACAGAGCGAATTTCTCTACGTCTCGCGCGATCTGATTTGAGCCGGTCGCGGAATGCGCCTGGAGCATTGTCCACCAAAGTGGACACCGGTTTGGCATGCCTATACCCTCTGTTCCGGTTCTCCCAAATAGCTCCGGTCTGTAGGGCGGATTAGCCGCCGTTCTGCGGCGTAATCCGCCGCCAGAAGCGAGGATCGCGCTGCAAGCTGTCGGAACGTCCTCGCCCGTTTTGGCGGGTTCCGCTGCGCTAACCCGCCCTACACGCCTCCGTTTTTTTGGGCGCCGAGGAAAGGGGATAGGCACGCCGGTTTGGTGCAGAAAATGCGACAAACAATGGGCTAGAGCGCGTGTCCTCGGTCCAAACCAAGTGGAAAGCGCTCCGGATTGAATGGCAGGAGGCCCAGCCAGCAGACTGGCGATTGCGCCCTCAGGGACACGGCTTTGCCTCGGCTGGCAGGATGTGTGGCGCGAGTTCCGGCGCGGACTTTCCGCCAAAGTCGGCGGCGGTGAAATAGCCAGCCGATGTCACGCTTTCAATGCCCGCGAACAACCGCTTGCTGTCGTCGATGTCATCATCATCGCCTCCCGCCGGGTCCATCGCTTTCATCCGCTCCGCCAGGTCCTTGTACATTTTGCTCTGCTCGGTCTCAGGCATATTTTTGGCCCGCTTCGCCAGCGCGATGTCCCGACGATACTTTTTAAGATAGAACGCCACGGCTTTCGTCATCTTCGCGCGTTCGCTCGCCTGGCAGAAGCGTTCCTGGTTCTCCGTGAAGAGACAGTTCAGCGCTTCGCCGGCAACCTCGTATTCGAATTTCAAGATCCTGTTGGCCTCGTCGAGCCCACGGTTCGTCCAGCCCGGGTGTCTCCAGGGGCGGACCGAGTTTATGCGTTCAAAGCACTGAACGCTCGGCCACGTATTGATGGCGAATTCAAACGTTCGCCCATCCTCACCGGTGGTCATGCGCTGCCGGACGGTATCCATGGGCGCCACGTCGGACGTGACGATAGGTGCCGCGTCCGCGACGAGGACCGCCGGCCCCTTCCGGCCCGACAGCAAAATCAGCATCAGTGCAGCAAGCGATATGATAGCGACGAACGCGGCGCCGAACAGCAGAGCATTGTGCTGCCAGAACGCATCCGAAGCCCGGGCGTCCGATACATCGGCCGTCACCGCACTTTGCGGGCGTGACGGCACAGAAGTCTGTCCCCGAATGCCAGTGCCGCGCTTGCCAAATGACATACCCAACCCCGTGTTTGGGAACAACAGCGCCCACCGCAATGCGAGCGTGGTTCCATGCAAGACAATAATTTCAGCGACTGTCCGCGCTCGTGTTCCGGCACCCGGCAAAGTTGCATCAAACCTTAAACGAAATGAATTAACGCTCGATGTCCGATCGACACCGTGGAGCCAACTGCAGGTCCCATAACGGCGATGCGTCGGCCGACCCCGCTGCAGCCGTTGCGCCGGCACCGCACCATCAGGCCAGCACCTTGCGCTTCAGCCGCCCGAAGTGCCGCGCCACAAACCGCAGCACGCCACCCGGGGCCGGCGTCATGCCACCACGCGCCCGGATCCTGTCGAGACAATCGAGAAACTCCTCGGCCGAGCACGGCACGCCGAAGAGCGGCTCGGCGTAGCGCGGATAGAGAATGAGCGTCGCAGCCACCAACTCATCCAAAGTTGCGCGGCGCTGGCGACGGGGCAGCGCCTCATGGTCGTCCGTCAGCCCCCAGCCCGCATAGAACGGCTTGCCCCAGACCACCACGCGGCCGCCGCGCAGGAGGGCCTCGAAGCCTGCCAACGACGACATCACATGCAATTCGTCGACACGGTCGTAAAGCGGCCCCATATCGCCGGCGGAAATGATCGCGTCCGCATGGGCGAGCAGCGCGGCGCGCGGCAGCCGCCCGCCGCGGTTTCCCGCCACCAGATCAGGGTGCTCCTTGTAGACGATGAACGCGTCCGGCCGCGCTTCGCGCACGGCTGCCAGCAACGCAGCGTTTGTCGCGATTCGGCCGGTGCCGAGCCGCAGCGCCGCGTCCCCTGGCACCTGCTCAGCAACCAGCATCACCCGGCGTCCGCCGACCTCCGGGAACACTGCGTCCGGCGCTCCACCGAGGTTGTATTTTGTCGTCGCGTTGGCCACCAGCCGCTCGCGCAGCAGCCTGGCCCGCGCAAGAAGGTCGGCGCTGAAAGGCCCCTCCGCGATCAACGCTTCAAGGCGGCTCGCCCGGCTCGCGTCGTAGTAGATGCCGAGATCATCGAGAACCAGCGATCCAGCCGGCCGGATGTCGGACCCAAGGCCCACCGACCGCACGAACCCGTCCTCGACGCGCACGAAGGCGCGCCCGCCGTGCCGCGCCATCGTCTCAAAGCCGGGTGGATCGGTAATCCCCCAGACGGCAACCCGCTCAGCCCTCGCCGCGGCCACCTTGGCGACGCCACGCAGCCGGGCCTTTCCACCAAAGACGACGGGGGCAAAGGGGGCACCGATAAAGCCGCGCGCGCCCGCCTGCTTCCAGCGGGAAAAGCCGAACGCATAAGTCTTCCCGGCGGCCAATTCGCCTGCTCGCCGGCGCCAGTCGATGAGCCGGTCGCAGGCCCCGTCAAAATCGAGTGGCACACAGCGGACCGGATCGGCATAGCGCGCATAAACCAGGAACGCCGCGGCGAACACGTCGCTTGGGCGCAGCGTCTGCCCGCGTCGGGCCAGCGCCGCGATCGCGTCCGTGCCCGCCGCACGATCCTCCGTCAGACCGAAACCGGCATAAAAAGGCACCCCGAATGTCACCACCGGAATACCGCGCAGCAACGCCTCTGCACCGATGCCACTGGAGACCGTCCACACCGCCTCGGCACGATCGAGCACCGCCGCCGGGCTAAGATCATCGGCGATCAATTCGATGCCGCTTTGAGCGGCCAAGCCTGCGAGATAGCCGCGCGCCTTACCGGCCGCCACATCCGGGTGCACGCGAATGGCCAATTGGTCGTCTGAGTACGTTGCGCGCGCGTCAGCCAGCATCGCCGTGAACGTCGTCGCACTTGCCAGCGCCCCCGGGATGGACGCATCGCCGCGAACCTGATCCATCAGGATGATCCGGCGCGCGGAACGATCGCCGCGCTGTGCCTCCCGCCCAAGAGTGTACTTCGAGAGGCGCTCTGCCTTCCAGCGCTCGAGGCCTGCTTCCGCCTGCCGCCGCAAGGGCTCGTCCAACCACGCGCTGGATGACGCCAGCAGCATTTCTAGCCGCGAAGGCTGCGCTGCGTCGAAGTAAATGCCGCGATCGTCCACGACGATTGAGACCGGCGGTGCCCCGGACTTGCCGAGCCCAACCGAGCGGATGAAACCGTCCTCGATCACGACGGCCGGCACGCCGCGCCGCGCCGCCTCCCGCCACGCAACCCGCCCCGACCGCTTGGCTCCCCAACCGATGACGGCATCCGCGCGCCCCTGTCCAATCCGCGCGATCGGCCGTCCGCCGAAAAAATGTGTGAGATGGACCAGCCGCTCCATCCCGGCCGAGGTTACGCCCAGGCGCGCATCATACGGCAGCCTGTCGATCGCGAGTGTGAGAATGTCAGATCCAGACGTCATCACGGGGGAAACGGCAAAACGCTGAGCAGACAATCGCCCGCGGCCCGAACCCATAGCACGGCACGGCGGCCGAGCGACAAGGGCGACCGCCAACAAACCTGACTTTGCAGCCGAAACTCCGTCAGCCCGCCTTGCGCGCAACAGCAACGACCTCGGCAGCACTCGCCGGATCACCACCGAATTGTGCGCCGACGACATTCGCCGCTTGAGCCGCCTGATGCCGCACGTCCCGCTGTTCGGCAGCAGCGCCAATCCCATCAGCAGCAAGCCGGCGCAGCACCTGCCGGGTCATTGCCGGCCAAGTATGACGAAGATAATAGCTGCCGCCGATCAACGCCTGCCGCCGCAGCCGCGCAGTGAACGCGTGGTAGAGTTCGGCATCGACAGCGCCCGGTTCGGCAAAGAACGCGGCAAGGCCCGTTTCCCCCTCGCCAGGAGCGACCAGGCCGTCAATCCGGTAAAAACTGTCACCGAGGGCATAAACCGGGCAGTCATGATAGAGCGCCGACAACGCCATCGTGCTGTTCACAGTGATCATCCCCGCCGCCTGCGCCAGCAGCGACGGACCATGCCCGTTCTGCATCAGGTGGACGCGATCGGCAACGCCGGCCCGGCGCGCGGCGGCTGTCACCAGTCGCTGATACTCCCGGTGACCGCGATCATAGGGGTGGCACCGCAAGACCAGTGCCGTGTCCGCCGGCGCATGCGCCGCAAATGTTAGAATGGACGTTTCGACGAGGCGCTCCTGGCTCCAGCCGGCGCCATGATGCACCGCTTGCAGGTCGTCGTGCACCTGAAGTGCGACCAGATAATACCGCTTCGGCAGTTCCGAGAGCAGCAAGTCCTGCGTTCGCATATCGCGCCGATAGCTGACACCCTTGCGGACGGCGTTGAGAATCCACCGCCCCGCCTCGCCCTTGAGCGTCCGCTCCCGATGATGCCGGTAGTGACGGAAGGCCGGGCGACCGGCCGCCATCACGACGAAATAGCTGATGGCCGCCAGTGTCATCGACTTGAACGTAGCGCCCACTGGCCGCATTTTCGGCTCAGGTCCGAAGGCCGGGCCGTAGGCATTGCTCCGCCGCGACAAAGGCGAGCGCGCATTGTTGCCACCGCGCTCAAACGTGATGGTGTCTGGCCGGAGGTAGCCCTCTTCGAAGCTGTACAACGGAATGTCCAGCCGTGCAGCGACATCACAGGCAACGATATGGCAAGGACGGCGATCCCCGAACAACACGACGCAATCGGGCAGCTCCGTCTCGCACAACGTCTGCAACCACGCGCCCCACTGCCCCGGTTCGGCCCGGAACACAATCGTCTCACCACCGTGCTTGAAAACCCGATCGGCAAGGTTGAACTGCACGTTCAGCACGCGCCATCCCGCCGCCTCGGCATCGTGCACAAGGCTGCCGAAATACCCCCCGACCGGTCCCTGCAGGACCATCAGAACCGGGCGCCGCAATCCGCCCCCGGGTTTTGCAAAATTTGAAAATCTATTCATTTATGCAAACACTCACGACGCGGGCCAAAACAAGCGGCAGACAAACACGATCGCGACTCATAATTCCAAA